>JADDPM010000141.1 GCA_016781885.1 Rubrobacter sp. | reverse complement strand
CGATTTCCAGTCGCGCTCCTTCGGCCAACTCGGACACCTCTCCGTGCCCCTTGAGTTTACCAAATGACTACGAGGGGGCGTTATACCCCGGAGCGTCTCCGGACGGTCCGGATCAGGAGGAGCGTTCCGATCGCGCCGACGCCCAACATGGTCCAGCCACCGAAACCATAGTTCGACTGTATGTACTCTTCCTCGTATTCGTCGTCGTCGAAGTCGTGGAAGATCCAGGCCCAAAGGAAGAAGTTGGAGAAGGCGCCATGCCGGATGCCGTAGTTGGGGCTGCCGTAGTACGGGCTGCTGGGATTCTGTATACGCGTCGGCGGGCCGCTCTTCACGGAGCTGCCGCTCCCGCTCGAAAGCTTGCTCGAGCTGCTGTTGCCGGAGGGCTTGCCGCCTCCACCACCTCCTCCACGGCCGCCGCCTCCGCCGCCCTTAGCCTCGGCGATGCCGCTAGCAAAGACGATGGCGGCGAATAGCGCGACCGTGGCGGCCAGCAATACGGCCACCATGGTTCCTCTCGCGCGGCTCGTGTTCAACCAGATCATCGGATCACCTCTCTGGATGCATTTTATCCAAACGACGCTTGATATCTTGCAGTTCCCTGAGTATAACGCGGTCGGTCTCCGAGAGGTCTTGGGAGCTTTTTAGGAGCATCTCGACGTCCTCCTCGACCTCTTCTACGTCTTCTTCGATCTCGTCGAGGTCTTGCTTGATCTCCGCCGCCTGGCTCCCGAGCAGCATGCGTTGCGCGGCCGCGGCCACGCCACCGATGAGGAGCGCCAGGATCACGTTCCCCGTCCACTGTACGACCATGGAGAGGAGCTTGCCCGCGGTGGTCTGGGCCGAGACGTCACCGTAGCCGACGGTGTTGATGGTGGTGTTCGCCCAGTACATCCCGTCGAAGAGGCTGATGTTCTCGAAATGAGCAAACGCCACCCCCCCGCCAAAGACCCCGATGAACGCCAGGATAACAGCGTAGGGGAGCATGGTGATAGAGCCGAAACGGCCCATGATCACCGGCAGCACGTCTATGAGCCTTAGCAGACGCAAGACCCACAAAGCCTGGAACGCGCCGGGCAAGATGGGAATCGTCGTGAGCAGCACGAAGAGGTCGAGCTTGTTGTTCTTGAAGTACTCCCTATCGCTCGGGGCTAGGTAGAGCATGAACGCGAACTCGAAGACGAACCAGCCGTAGATGAGCCAGTTGAGTATGCTGCTCAAGGTACTGGCCAGCCCGCCGATCTCCGAGAAATCGAGGATCAGGGCGGGAATCACCAGCAGCACCACCACGACGGTCGGCGCGTCGAGCATGCGCGCCCGTCTGGCCTGCTTCTCGGTCATCCCCGGCAACACGTGCGTGTTGCGCCAGTGATGGGTCCTGTGGTCAGCCGAGGCTTCCATAGCTACTTATCGTCCTGTCCCGGATAAAACTTTAACAAGACACCATCCTCATCTACCGCCGCTTGCTGCCACCGGATCTCTTCTTTTTCTTCTTCTTGTCGTCGTCCCCTTCTTCCTGCTGCTGGCAATCCTGGGCGACCTCCAGCGTCAGCGGCTGCGACGGAGCCACGCCGTCCGGGTCGTGGTCGCAGACGATGAGGGAGTTTGGATCTCCTGATTCACCCGTCACGGTGATGTTGTTGTCGGACACCCCTGCGTCGCGCAGTGTCTGCTGAGCCTCCGCGAGCGTCTGGCCCTCGGTGTCCGGCGTACTCGACTGACACCCGCCGAGTAAAAAGAGAACGAACACAGTGCCAACTACCCACATCCCACTGCGCTTCACGCTACACCTCCACCCATGAGAATCATAAAGCTACTATGACATACGCAATAAAGACTCGCCAGTTGTGACGTTAGCGGCTCTTTTCGCGGCGGACGAAGAGGACGGTGCTGAGCACGAGAAAGACCGCGAAAATCGCCCCGATAGTGGTGTCATGTTGACCACCAGCCTCGCCAGGACGACGGCCTCGTACTCCTCGGGACGGCCGAGACAGAAGGTGTGCAGGTCAGGTCTGCGGCGTAGCGCATCGGGAGATACGCGAGAGGATGTCGAGGTAGATCGGGAGGACCTGTATGGGGTTCAAGACCTCGGCTAGAAAGATGACCTTGGGTGGATGAGGCTGTGCACGATCTGCAGCTTGCGCTTGATCCCTCCTGAGAAGGTCCTGACGGGCGAGAAGATGTCCCCCTCGGTCCCAGCCGCCAGCTCCGAGACTGCTCCTTCCAGCGCCGAGGCATGGTCGAGTACGCCGGGCGGAAGGGATAGAACCCATAGAAGATCGCGTGACACCGCAAGTTCTCCTCGGAGGTAAGTTAAGGAGGTCCAGGTTTGGCCTCTGGAAGATGATGCTGGCGCTACGCTGCGCGACCGCCCCCCTTGCGGACGTTGTTGGCCGTCCAGGATCACGCTCTCCGAGATCGGGAGAGCGTCGTGGTAAGGACGGAGAGCATAGTGGTCTTGCGCCATTTGGCTCCAGGAGCGCGAAGAACCGCCGGGCGATACGGAGAACGAGACGCTGCCCACTGCGTTATCCGTAGCGTTCTGGTAACGTTTTATGAGGTCCTCGACCTCGAGGATTGTGGCCATCTTCAGAGCAGCAAAATCTACCGCGTCCATCGCCACTCCTCTCTCGCTAACTGGCCCCGGGTGCGAGTTTCTCCGCACGGTCGAATAAACAGCGAGACCTCCCTAAGCGTGGTGACACTCAAACCGACCGAAGAAGCAAAGAAGATCTCCGCTCGTGGGTCTTAGTACCTTCTCGTCGTCGCCGACTTCTGCCTCATCGACGATCGGTTAATAGCTAAACGGCCACTATGTCCTGAACTTCGGGGACTTCGCGCCGGATCAGGGTTTCGATAGCGTAGACGAAGTCGAGTTGTGAGAGGGGACATCCGCCGCAGGCGCCGAGCATCTCGATGCTGACCCTCCCGCTCGTCTCGTCGCACTCGACGACGCGGGCGTCGCCACCGTCGGCCTTGAGCGCCGGGCGCACCTTGTCCAGGGCCTTCTCAATGCGGCTTCTCATGTTTATGGTCTCGCTCATCTCCTGGATTATATCGGAGTATGCCTCTGCATACGGGACATCGTTCATGCGGAGGACCGGCCCAGGGGGATAGTAGAATAACCGTCGCAAAGGAGAGTACAGAGCTTACACAAAGATCAGGAGAGGATCGGCATGCACGGAGAGAACGACTCGCGGACGCTCCTCGTTATCGGCGCTTCACAACACGACGCGACGGCGTACCACCTCTCGGGCTTCCTCGCGCCGGACCCGGTTATAGCCTTGCGGGTAGGGGGCGAACCCGGGGGTAAAACTTATCTCGCCGTCTCCTCGATGGAGTACGGCCGGGCGAAGAAAGAGGCGCGCTCCGACGAGGTGCTCTCCTTCGACGAGCTCGGCGTCACTCAACTGGCGCGCGAGCTAAAGAGCGGCGGACAGGCCCTGGCAGCCGCGGCCGCCAACCTCCTCGAAGATCTCGGCGCCGCCGAATCACCCGTCGCCGTACCGCCCTCCCTGGGCCTCGTTTATGCAGACGAGCTGCGCGCCCGCGGCCTCGAAGTCACGCCCGACCTCCGGCTCTTCGCCGGCCTGAGGCGCCGGAAGACGGAAGAAGAGGTCTCTTACATAGAGAAGACTCAAAGAGCTGTCGAGGCGGCCTGCGCCCACGCCGTTGAGATACTCAAAGGTTCGGAGGTCTCGGGAGACGGCACGCTCGTGTACGGCGGCGAGACCCTCACCAGCGAACTCCTGCGCTTCGAGATAGAGGTAGAACTCCTGCGGCGGGGCTGCGCCGCCGACGGAACCATAACCGCCGGTGGTCCCCAAGCCGCCGACCCGCACGAGAGAGGCAGCGGTCCTTTAAGAGCCGGCGAATTCATAATCCTCGACATCTTCCCGGTAAACAAGGCGACCCGCTACTACGCCGATATGACCCGAACCTTCGTCAAGGGTGAGCCGGGTGAGGAGCTACAACGCATGTACGACGCCGTCCTCCAAAGTCAGGAGGCTGCGCTCGCCATGATAAGGCCCGGCGTCAACGGGCGCGAGATACACAAAAAGGTCTCCAACGTTCTGCACGAGGCCGGCTACGAGACCCTGGTCCACGACCAGAAGCCGGGCGAGCCGCTACAGCGGGGCTTCATCCACGGCACCGGGCACGGGGTGGGGTTGGAGATCCACGAATCCCCCCGCGTCTCCATAGCCGACGAGGAGCTGGTCCCCGGCGACGTCATCACTGTAGAGCCCGGCCTCTACTACCCGGAGATAAGCGGCCTCCGCATCGAAGACCTCGTCGTCGTTACCGAAGATAGCTGCCGCAACCTGACGGAGTTCCCGAAGGAGTTTCGAGTCTAAGAAGAGTGGTCACCAGTAAACAAGGAGGAATTCCTTTGGATAGCAAGACCGTAAGGGACCACATCTCCTTCTCGGAGGAGAAGATGCAGAAGAATGCCCTCTTCGACTCGCCGCGCCTCTTCTTCGATGCTTACTGCCTCCTCCCCGGCCAGAGCCAGAAGGTCCACGCTCACGAGGACTCGGACAAGGTCTACTACGTCCTCGAAGGTGCCGGACGTTTCACCATCGGTGACGAGGAGCAGGACCTGTCGCAGGGCTACGCCGTCATCGCCCGCGCCGGAGAGTCACACGGTGTCCGAAACGAGAGCGGAGAGAACCTCGTCCTCCTCGTAACGATGGCCCCGCGCCCCTCCTGACCATGCCGTCGAAAGAAGCGCCCCAACCTCCCTACGTGCTCCTCTTCGAGGAGGCGGCGCCAGGTGCGGAACCGCTCATGATCTCTGTAGACGAGCGTCCCGCCCTCCCCCTCTTCGACTCTAATGAGAAGGCTGAAGCGTTTCTCTCTTCCGCCGACTTCGGCCCCGGCTGGAAGCCCGTCGAAGTCTCCGGCATGGGCCTAATAGCGGTGCTAGAGTCCGCGAGGGATCACGTAGAGTACGTCGCCCTCAACCCTCCGCCCGCCAGCGAAGGCGGCATGAAGGTCGAGATGGGCAGCCTCGAAGAGCTTGTCGAAGCCCTTGAGCAGAGCCGCCAGGAGGATGATCTGTTCGGTCTTGGCGGTCTGAGCCACAATTAGCAAGAAGCTCTATACAGCCGATTAAATAGAGCACCGGTCCTCTTCTAGAGCGCCTTGCAGTCTCAT
>JADDPM010000295.1 GCA_016781885.1 Rubrobacter sp. | reverse complement strand
TAACCTTACGCGAATTGTCGGAAACACCTCGGCAACCGTTTATGAGATAGGTTCTTACTGTTAGCTGCCCCAGTGATGGCGACATCTGCACCCCCGGGTCCTCCCGCGAGATGCCCGAAGACCGCTGAATCAGGATGCGCGAGCCGATCGCTACGTAGGTCAAGGCTGGCGTGGGCTTCTCCACGACGGCGTGATAGACGGGGGTGGTCGGAGGATCCATCCGTCAAACGGGCAAGAGAATATAAAGATGCGTACAATCGACGACCCGGGAGCATTGACGCGAGAGCGCGAGTGTACGATTATTGTCGCTAATAGTGTCGACTCGACCGATGAGGTGGACGCATGGCCAAGCACAGCGCCGACTGGTTATGGGAAACTAGGAGCGTTCTCTTCGGGTTTTTGGGGAATAGGATTGTAGGAAGCGGCGGGCCTCCTTCTTTGGACTCTGGATGGGGCATCTCTAAACTCGACCGGTTTACGCGACCTGAGTGGGCAGGGATGCTCAGGAGCGCAGTTGTAGGTGGGCCGTCGCTACTGCACACCGGGGTGGTTATCACCGGCTTGACCGGAGGGCTGTTGATCGGGAGCAGGGGGCTGCCGCTTGTGTTGCGACGTGGCTCTGATGCGGTTAGCCGGGTGCCGAGGCGGGCCCAAAAGATAGTCTCCGCGATTACCGGCTCCAAACCCGTCGGTGCGTCCAGAAGTGGAAACGAGGTCCCTGCGGGTACAGGGCTTCAGGAACCGGTGGAACGAGTCCCCGTCAGCCTGCACGTGGGGGGTGGCGTCGCGGTAATTACCCTGCGTCGTCCGCAGAAGATGAACGCCATCAATTTCGCCATGTGGAGCACGATAGCGCGGATGGTGCACCAGGTCTCTAAAGACGAGCGGGTCCGAGTCCTCGTGCTCCGCGGCGAAGGACGCCACTTCTCCGCCGGTTCGGATCTCAAGGAGCTTGGCAGCTCCGATCTTATGCAGGTGGAAGAGATCTTCCACCGAGCAGAAGAGTGTGCCGCCGCTCTCGAGGAGAGCCCGCTAGCGACCATAGCGTGTATCCGCGGCTACGCCATGGGCACGGGACTACTCCTGGCCCTTGCCTGCGACATGCGGATCGTCGAGCAGGACGCGACCCTCGGCATGCCCATCGCCCGGCTTGGCATAACTCTTAGCCAGGCTTTCGTGAAGCGTCTGGTCGCCCTAACGGGTCCGGGGAAGATGAAGGATCTCGTGTACACGGGGCGTTTCGTCGACGCCGAGGAGGCCATGAGCCTGGGGATCGTAGAGAGGGTGGTGCCGCGGGATAAGTCCTTGCTGCATGAGACCCTTCTCGTGGCCCGGACCATCCGGCAGCACTCCAAGGCTTCGATCCGGGCGGCCAAAAGGTGGGGCGGATCCGGTTCCGGGCGGGCACCGGCGGCCTACGGCTACGTGGA
>JADDPM010000140.1 GCA_016781885.1 Rubrobacter sp. | reverse complement strand
AGCGCCCGAAGCGCCGACAGCGAAGCTCACGCCGTAACCTCAAGTCTGACCCCTTCGACGCCGAGAGCGCCGCACGAGCGGTGTTAGCCGGCGAAACATCGGGCGTGCCCAAGAGTGGTGACGGCTGTGTGGAGATGATCCGAGCCTTGCGGGCGGCCCGTCGCTCCGCGATGAAGGCGAGGACGCAGGCCGCTAACCAGCTCCAGGGCTTGCGCGTGACGGCACCGGACGAACTCCGCCACCGTTTGCGCGGACTCTCGACTAAGGAACTCGTCTCCGTGGCTGCACGCTTCCGTCTCGGAGATGACCCTCGTGACGTACCGGCGGCAACCAAGTTCGCCCTCCGTTCGGTGGCCCGCCGTTACGAGGCTCTCTCGGCAGAGATCGCCGAGCTGGACGCACAGCTCGATCGGCTGGTGAGGCAAGTCGCCCCGGAGCTGGTCTCTTTGGCAGGCATCGGTACCGATCACGCCGCGACGCTACTGATCGTGGCTGGGGACAATCCCCAGAGGTTGAGGAGTGAGGCCTCCTTCGCCAGTCTCTGCGGAGTGTCGCCCGTGGAGGCCTCCTCTGGGAAGGTAGTGCGCCACCGCCTCAACCGCGGTGGCAACCGAGACGCCAACCGTGCGCTGTACATGATCTGTCTGGCTAGGATGAGACGAGATCGTCGCACGCGGGAGTACGTCGCAAGGCGCACCGCGGAAGGCAAGAGCAAGCGAGAGATCATTCGTTGCCTCAAGCGCTACGTCGCCAGGGAGGCCTACCGCGTGCTGGTCTCTTGCGTCGTGCCTGTTCCTCGCTGACAAGGCCATAAGACGAGGGACACGTCGCCGGCCCCAGCGGCGCCACTTGACTATAGGAGCGTCACTCGGATGAATAGAGCTTAGAAGCGGTAGATGCGGCCCTGCGCCAGGCCTAGGCAGCCCTCAGGCACCTTGCCGAGCCGGATCGCCGTCGCAAACCAGCGCATCTGATCGTCGCTCAGGCTGTCGTTAGCCTTGCACTCGACGAACACTGCTGAGGCGAGGGGGTCTGGGGCTTTAGGATCCCAGCCCGCCACGTCAGGCAACCCACGGCGTTTTTCCGAGTAGCCCGGCCCACCTGGTTGCTCGCGGAGCTCGTCGTCAAGCTCGGTAAGCCACCTGGGCATCTGCGCTAGGGGTTTCACCCACTCGTCCCACTCTGGCTCATTCGCGAACGTCGAGTAGAAGTAAGCGAGCCGGTCAGGACGTGCATCGACTAGCCGCTTAACGACCTCGATCTCATTGCAACTCGGCTCGGGGACGCCCCCGTCGAGCGGCCAAACACAGGAACCGCCCTTACGCATATACCGCTTGGGATTGGGGGGCGTGCTCGCGAAGTAGCGTCTGTAAGTGACATCAAATTGCCTAATGGTTGGAGAACCGCTGAGGGGCGCGCCTAAACTTCCGGGCTTACCCGGACCCAAGGCATCCTCGAGCCAGTCGTCAGGGAGCGCGCGGTGCATATGCTCCTCCTAGAGAGTTGCTAACATCAGCTTATGCGCTAGAGCGTACCAGCGCGTCGGCCTCGATCCTATAGACTAGGTACGCCCCCGCTGTGGGACCGGGGCTATGCGGACTTCCGAGAACACCACTACTTTTACGAGCTTAGGCGAATAATACGCTACTTTGTTATACGTCCTAACAGGCCATCGATAATCGCGTCGAAGCCGTCGACTATTAGCCATACTAAGCCCACTGCTACCAACCCTGCTACCGCACCTACTATCAACGCGATCGTGAAGCTGGGGATGAACATTAGCGTGATGAAAGCCGTGATGCCTCCGACGACAAAAAACAATTTAAGAAGCAAGACTGCCATTATTATCCACAGTATAAGCCCTATTAGCCCTAGTCCTACTCTCTGCCTAGCCGCACGATTCATGCCTCTATTCCTTTCTCCGTTGCTGGGACGTGAAGTTGACCACCTCTGCCCGGCTGCGCTAGCACCCTAAGTATTAGATCTGAGCAAGGGTAGCGCATCCCCCATATGGGCTATCTTTGGAAACTTTCTTGCGAGAGCTTAGGGGGACATCCGTTCTACGCGGTCAGGTGAATAGGACTATGAGAACCTGCGCATAGTCAGCGGCGGGCCAGCGGCGCCGGTCAGATCACGACCGTTACCGCCGCTGCTCTTCCCTCCCTGCTGATCCACCACGAGCCACAGAACATCGCAACCATGTTCGCGGCGATCCAGGCCCAGCTTGCCGTCGGCAGCCGGGGATCGCGACGCATTATCCCCTGAACCCGAAGACCCTTGTCCACCACGACTGCCGGCCGGATGGCGCCGGCTTCGTGAACGGCCTCTCCTCGGCTCCTTGAGCGCCCTCGTTAGCCTCTCTGGGCATCGCCCCTTCCGGTGCCTCCTCGGATTTCTGAGGGGCAGGAAGCCCCCTTGCCCGCGGATAGTTTAGCCAGCCCCACGGCGCCGTGGAGGAGTGTCAAGCACTAAGGAGCAGAGAGAGCTACACAGCGCGCTCGGGCACATATGCAGTAGGATATGAGTAAAGTGAAAGTAGGATGAAGACTACCCAGACGCCGGACCTACGACCTGCATCGCTGGAAACGACGAACTGTATCCAGCGCGTGTCTGACCTGTCCCTCCACGTACAGGAGGGAGGCGTCGGGGTGTGAGACCCGAAAGTCGTTTATCTCCTTCATCAGGCGTTTATAGAGCGTCATCGGCCCCTCCTGAGGAGCCTTACCAGTCCTCATCTCTTTGATCTTGGCAGCAACCTGCTTAGCTTTCAGGTCCCGGGCAGAGAAACAGTACCACCAGGCCGCTTCAGTAAACGTCGCGTCATCCTTTATCCGGCCGAGCTCCGCGAGGACACACTGGGGGACGGACCGGCCCCCGGACAAACTATGCCACCACCATAGGTCTCCGAGACGACGGCGAGCCCACTCGGAGTAGGCTCGGTTCTGACGATGCCGCTCGGACAGGGCGCCTCGTTGCTCGGCGTCGCTCAACTCCCTCTCGGAGAAAGCCCGGGGCCGCCCTCGTCGCCTATTTTCGGAAGAGGGTTCCATAGAGACAGTATATCGTCCTTTTGCAGGGTATTTTGCTGCCCAAGTGTGTGCCAGGAGTGTACTGAAAGTGTACTGTTTCGATCCTTTCTCTGCGCTAAGGGTAGGGCAAGAGCGGGGCAAGAGTAGGGCGCCTATCCCGCCTTCGAGCAGGGTGAAGCTATCACCCTGGTGTTGTCTACTATCTTGGCCTCGGCCAGTTCGTGGATACAGGGGCTCGACATGAGCAGCCGGAGCGTCCGAAGGCCCGGAAGGTCAGACCTTCCGTCTCTTGTGTCGCTTTGGCGCTGCATGCTCGCCCGACGGACGAATCCTCGACCGAGACACCCAGCGCTGCCGGCGCCACATCCTAGAACGGTAGGCCCGGATCCGGAAAGTCCGCCTCATCGACCTCTTCAGAGAAGATGACTCGACTGCTGTGCAAGTCTCCCTCACTGTCGCCGTCGATTCCGGGAACGTACGTCCGAGGAACGAAGGTGTCATCACGAGGCACCAGTTCTTTGGCCCTCTCCTCCAACCGCCGCGCCAGGATAGACACGTCTCCCCAGGTGTAGAGCTTGTGGCGTCTGCCCGCCCCGTCCGTGTAGTCGATGCCTACGTCCTTCGAAGCCCGTCGGAGCACCTCGTAGGCGTTGGTGTAGTAGCACGGGTCTACCTTCAGCTCCATAAGGACATTGCCGGCGCTAAGCTGTGCCCCAGTCTTTCGGCAGCGCGTTTCCTTTATGTACGCTGAGTACAATCGGCCACTTCGCTTGCCCTCGGCGTGGGAGCGAACTTCGAGCAGGCGGGCTCCCAAATACCCGGTAATGTACCTGGGCTGTCCCATCCGTGGGTCGTCCGCCAGATAGCGCGATAGCCGGCGCTCCATCCACTCGTCGGCAAGGCGTTCGGTGGCCTCGTAGACTCGACCGTACTCACCATGATACTCGTGTTGGTTCATCTTGAGGGCTGTATCGGAGGTCGCGACGTGACCGAACTCGTGCAAGCACACCTCCAGAAGCATTCTCCAGACGAAGGCCGAGGGGGACCAGGTGTAGGGATAATGGCGATACCAACTAGCCTTGTATATCGGGTTGAGGTTGATGTCGATGTGGGAAGGCCGCCTCCTATGTTTGAAGTAACACGTACCCAGGGGCAAACGCTTCATCTCTCCGTGTACGTCCTTGCGCCTTCGATTGTGAAATCGCACCGGCACATGGTGGTCCTTAGGTACCAGCCTATATAACAGGCGGCACAGCTCGGGCGGAACCAACCTGTCTCCATGATATTCGATCACCAGGTCACCCCCTGTCTCTCTTGCGCTGCTCATGTCCCCGAGACCGAACAAGGGCATCCTGACTCGCACTCGTATGCCGTTGTGGTCGCGCGCCGTGATGCACGACTGAAGCGACGGAAAGCAACTCCCCCGAGCCCAGGCCGCTTGGCACTTCAAGTGCGCTTGCGAAGCGACTGCTTATGACGATCACTGCTTGAGGTTGCGGGGAGCGCATCATGTGTCCACTCCCCTACCTTCCTTACGGGAGGTTTCCGCTAACGCCTCAGAAGAGGGGCGCAAGCCATCGTCCGCACCGTCCGCGCTGTCCCGAGTGTGCCCGGTTGAGGCCGTATTACTCGGGCCATCTTCCGAGCCGGGATCGTCCGCAACGAGTCTGCTACCGCCCGCGGCGTCAGTTGATCGTTCGCTAGGGAACGTATCAGGTTGCGGTTCTCTTCCCCTATGTCGGGCAGTGCGGACGGTGCGGACGGTCTTACTCGGACGCTTTCTAAGAGTCTTGATCCTCCTCTTCGCGCGTCCCTGGGTGCGTTCTTCGTATTCGATGCCCGCCTCCCTTAAGGCTGGGGCTATACGTTTCAGGCGGTTACTCAAGGCGTTCCCGGCGGTCGGCCACGACCTGGAGCGCTTGATCTCCTCGTCCACTACGCTACCTAGCCTGGCCAACAACTCCGTCGAAGTGCCGGACCACTCGTCCTCTTCCTCAACGAGCTTGAGAACGGCTACCGCCACGGGATCGTCGTCCAGCGCCAGCTCGGTGGCGACGCTCCGGTTGCCGGCGTAGGCGTTCATGAACGCGCCCGGCTCCCAGCCCAGAGTTCCCTCGGCCGCTGTGACCCATATCGCGAAGTCGGCCATGCGGGGCAGTTCCTC
>JADDPM010000294.1 GCA_016781885.1 Rubrobacter sp. | reverse complement strand
GGCGGAGTGGGAGAAGGCGGCCTCTTGGGACCCCGAAAGCGAGACCAAGAGGCTCTTTCCGTGGGGCGACGAGCCGCCCACGCCGGCGAATGCCCGGGCCAACCTCGACCAGCTCTCCTTCTCCACCTCCGCGGTAGGAGCCTACCCGGCCGGGGCGAGCGCCTACGGCGTGCTGGACATGGTCGGCAACGTCTGGGAGTGGACGGCGAGCGAGTTTACCGGCTACCCCGGCTTCGAGAGCTTCCCGTACAAGGAGTACTCGGAGGTCTCCTTCGATAGCGGCTACCGGGTGCTGCGCGGCGGCTCCTGGGCGACCCGCCCGGTTGCCATCCGGAACACCTTCCGCAACTGGGACCACCCCATCCGCCGCCAGCTCTTCTGCGGGTTCCGCTGCGCGAAAGACGCCTAGAGTAAACCGGGTGGCAAAGGAGGAAATGATGCGGGGACGGGGGACGATGCGTATCGAGGTGCTAGGGGACGCGGGAGGAGTCTGCGGCATGGCCGAGGACGTACGTATTGGACTTACGACCGATCCCAAAGATCTCTCGCCGTGGCCTAAGTACTTCTACGACGTGGAGGGCTCGCGGCTCTTCGAGGAGATCACGAGGTTGCCGGAGTACTACCAGACCCGAACCGAGCGTTCCATACTACGGGGGAACGCCCGCGAGATCGTCTGCCGTACCCGCTGCCGGGAGTTGGTGGAGATCGGCTCCGGGTCGGCGAGCAAGACTCGCATCCTCCTAAACGAGATGTTCGGTGCTCACAAGCGTGGCGAAAGCCCGGCTGGGGGCGAAGAACAGACGGTACGTTACGTCCCGGTGGACGTGAGCGAGAGCGCCCTGCGCGAGAGCGGCGAGAGGCTCCTCGAGCAATACGCGGGGCTACAAATCTCCGGTTACGTCGGCGATTTCGAACGCCTTCCGGACCGCCTCCCGAAGAACCCCGCGCAGACGGACACCGATGGGGGACCCAGGGGGCGGCTGGTGATCTTCCTCGGCGGCACCATCGGCAACTTCGCACCGGAGAAGCGCCGATCCTTCCTCCGGAAGTTGCGCGCCGGGCTCCGTCCGGAAGACCACGTTTTGATCGGGGCGGACCTGGTTAAGGACGTCCGTACCGTGAAGGCGGCCTACGACGACGGTGCCGGGGTGACGGCCCGCTTCAACAAGAACCTGCTCAAGGTCCTCAACGAGCGCCTCGGGGCCAATTTCGCCCCGGAGCGCTTCGAGCACCGGGTGGTCTACGACGCTAAAGAGGCTCGCATCGAGATGTGGCTCCATTCGGCGGTTAACCAGCAAGTCCGCGTGGCCGACTTGGACCTCGAGGTGCGTTTCGGAGCGGGAGAGGGGATGCGAACCGAGATAAGTTCCAAGTTCACCCCCAGCTCGATCGGCCGCATATTCGACGAAGTCGGCCTCACCCTGCTCGAACTGTACACGGACAG
>JADDPM010000043.1:11593-15414 GCA_016781885.1 Rubrobacter sp. | reverse complement strand
GACCCTGAGACGGTGTTTCCCCTGATCGAGCGCGAGCGCGTGACCGCTACCGCAGTAGTGCCGGCCCTGGCAATCCGCTGGATGGATTCAGAGCTTCTTGAGGGCTACGACCTCTCGAGCCTTGAGCTGCTTCAGGTCGGTGGCTCCAAGTTCAACCCTGAGGCTGCCCGAAGGGTTCGCCCCACGCTCGGTTGCCAGCTCCAGCAGGTGTTCGGCATGGCCGAGGGTCTGCTCAACTACACCCGGCTCGACGACCCCGAAGAGGTCATCATTGAGACCCAGGGGCGCCCTATGTCGCCCGATGACGAGGTTCGAGTCGTAGACTTTGAAGGCAGGGAGGTACCCCGGGGCGAGATCGGGGAGTTGAACACGCGCGGTCCCTACACTCTGCGCGGTTACTACAAGGCCCCCGAGCACAACAACAGGGCCTTCACCCCGGACGGGTTCTACAAGAGCGGCGATGTGGTGCGGTGGCACCCGTCGGGCAACCTGGTCGTGGAGGGACGGGACAAGGACCTAATAAACCGTGGCGGCGAGAAGATCTCCGCCGAGGAGGTTGAGAACCTCATCCTCGGCCATCCCAAAGTCTTCAACGTTGCGGCGGTGGCGATGCCAGATCCTACGCTCGGGGAGCGAACCTGCGCCTACGTCGTCCCTAAAGGTGGAGAGACGCTCTCACTGGAGGAGCTGGTGGAGTTCCTGAAGGGCAAGAGGGTCGCCAAGTACAAGCTGCCCGAGCGGCTTGAGCTCGTCGAGAGCCTGCCACTAACCAACGTCGGCAAGATCAACAAAAAAGCGCTGCGTGAGAACATAGCCCGGAAGCTCGAGACGGAGGGCGTTTTGTCCCAACGAAGCTAGTCTCACCGGGAGTAAAAGAGGGGTGATACCGTGAAGATCGCAAGCATCGGTGGAGGGCCGGCGGGGCTCTTTCTCTCAATTCTCATGAAGAAGGCGGACCCGTCGCACGGGATCACCGTCTTCGAGCGCAACGCCCCGGACGCCACCTTCGGATTCGGCGTGGTCTTCTCGGATCGAACCTTGGATTCTCTGGAGGAGGCCGACAGAGAGACCTTCGAGGCGCTCACCCGCGCCGGTGAGAGATGGACAGATATCGAGGTCCGGCACAAGGGCCGGGTTCTGCGCTGTGGTGGCAACGGCTTCTCGGCCATCGCTCGCAGGAGCCTTCTCCTCATCCTTCAGGAACGCGCCCGGTCTCTAGGCGTCGATCTGCGCTTCGAAGAGGAGGTTGCCGACCCGACGAGCCTGGAAGGCTACGATCTCGTGGTCGCGGGAGACGGCGTAAACTCGCGCACGCGGGAAGTGTACCGGGACCACTTCCGCCCGCGCGTAGACGTGGGCACGGCCAAGTACATCTGGTTCGGTACGCCGCAGCAATTCGACGCCCTCACCTTTATCTTCGTCGAGAACGAGCATGGGTCTTTCGGCGTGCACGCCTACCCCTCCGATGGCGAGATTAGCACGTTTATCGTAGAGACAGACGAGGACTCGTGGCGGAGAGCAGGGCTCGATAAGCTCGATATAGCGACTCTGGCCCCCGGGGAGAGCGACAAGGTAGCCAAAGCCTACTGCGAGGAGATCTTCGCCGAACACCTCGGTGGACATGGGCTTATGTCCAACAACTCGAAGTGGCTGAACTTTCACAGGGTTACGAACGCGACCTGGCACCGGGGCAACACCGTCATCCTCGGCGACGCTGCCCACACCGCTCACTTCTCGGTCGGCTCCGGGACGAAGATGGCGATGGAGGACGCCATCGTTCTTGCCCGGACCGTTAGGGAGCTTGGCGTGACATCCCGGGCGCTCGAACAGTTCGAGCGGCGGCGGCGCCCGCTCGTCGAGCGTATCCAGGCGGCGTCCCGTCCGAGCCAGGGGTGGTGGGAGGATTTCCGTTACCAGATGGATTTTGAGCCCGAGCAGTTCGCCTATCACTTCCTCACCCGGAACCCTCGCCTCACACACGGTGTCCTCAAGACCCGCGACCCACGCTTCGTGCGCAACGTGGAGGCATGGTTCGAACGCAGAATCTCGCCGGGTTCCCAGGAGCAGAGAGCACAGCCGGCTTCTCCTCTAACCCTGCCCCTGACGCTCCGGGGTATCACCCTTCCAAACCGGGTCAGCGTCGCGCCTGGGATGAGCGAAGAGGGGCCTGAAGAGGTTCGACGTGACGCTCGACTCGCCCACGTCGCGGGCGCCGCGATCTGGGGTGCTGGCCTAGTGACGGTAAGTGACAGTGAGTTGAGCAACGACACAGACGTCGAGGCGTGGCGGCGGCTCCTAAGCTTCGTCCATGACCGCTCGCCAGCAAAGCTGGGCCTGATGGTGGACCGGGCCAAGAGTACTGGGGGCCTCATCGAGGCGGCGCGGCGGGCCGATGAAGCGGGCTTCGACGTGCTCGAACTCTCCGATTCTGGAGGCGTGCTCGGCCACGAACTCCTCCCGGCGAGGGGGTCTGGCGAGCAACCTAATGAAGTCACCTCGCTGGTCCTCACCGCCATCTCCCGCGTGCGCGAGGTCTGGCCGGACGAGAAGCCCGTCGTGGTCCACCTCTCGGTTCCTGAGGAGGTAGAAGGCGGCCGGGACGTAGGTGAGGACGTGGTGAGGTTCGCAGCCGGGCTTCGAGAACGCGGCTGCGACGCTGTCGCCGTCTCCCCGGCACCGGGGCTCGATGATGAGATCACAGACCGCCACCGCGTCGCGCAGTTGACCGTCAGCGATCGCATCCGCAACGTGGGAGGGATCACGACGATGCTTACTGGAGGCGTGCCTGGTGAAGACGAGGCGGTTACCTCTGTCCTCTCCGGACGGGCCGACCTCTGCCGGGGGCGGCCAGCTCTTGCCTCGCCGCGTTGGGACCGGGATCAGGCTGTACAGCGCGCGCCGACAGGTGTTGCGCCGCTAGCCATTGCAGGCGAGGCGGGCGGCTCGACTCCCTCATGAAGACCGAGGCGTCCCTTTCGGCGCTGTTCGAGCCACGCACGGTCGCGGTCGTAGGCGCTTCGACCTCGCCGGACAAGGCGGGGAATGCGATGATGCGGTCGCTGTCGTCCTTCCCGGGCTCTCTGTTCGCGATTAACCCACGATTCACCGATATAGAGGGACGACCCGCCTACTCCACGGTCTCCGAGGTCCCTGAAGGTGTGGACCTCGCCGTGCTTACCGTTCCGCCGCCCGCCGTGCCGCCAGCCCTGCGCGACTGCGCCGAGGCCGGGGTGCGAGCAGCCGTCATCTGCTCCGGAGGCATGGGCGAGAGCGGTCCTGAGGGCGCAGCCCTGCAGGAGAAGGCTCTCTCTATAGTCCGGGAGGCGGGTATCCGAGTGCTCGGACCCAACACGTCGGGGTTCATCAACCCGGAGGCCGGGGTGTGCGCGAGCTTCGTCCCCGGGGCGACCGAGATTGAAGCGGGCGGGATCTCGGTCGTCGCCCAGAGCGGAGGAGTCAACCACGCCCTGGCCTTCCATGCCCATAACGAGGGCCTTGGGGTTCGCCTTGCGGTGGGTCTCGGCAACGCTATGGACGTGGCCGCCGCCGACGTTCTCGACTACCTCGCCGGGGATGGAGGCACCCGCGCCATCGTGCTCCACGTCGAGGGGATCCCCGATGGCCGGCGGCTCTTCGAGGCCGTGGGGCGCGGCACGCGTAGAAAACCCGTGGTCGCGCTCAAGGTAGGTCGCAGCGACGTCGGAGAATTCGCCCAGTCGCATACCGGCGCCCTCACCGGCTCCTGGCAGCTCGCCCGCTCCGCACTAACCCAGGCAGGCGCCGTGATCGTAGAGGATACAATCGAGCTCCTCGATGCCGCC
>JADDPM010000043.1:3374-11526 GCA_016781885.1 Rubrobacter sp. | reverse complement strand
TCATCGCTGACGCCCTGCGCACTGCGGGCGTCGAACTACCGGAACTCAAAGCCGGTACGGTTGCCCGCGTGGGGGAGCTCTTGCCCCCACTCACCTACCAACGCAACCCTGTCGATACCGGGCGGCCGGGAGGTTCTTTCGCCGATGTGCTGGAGGCTGTCAGCGAGGACCCCGAAATCGACGCGCTCGCCGTATACGCTCTTCATGAGCCTCCCGCTCTGAACCCTTCCGCCGTTCTGGAAAGGACCCGCAGCCTGACTGAAGCTCCTACAGTTTTTATTACCGGCGGTCGGCAGGAAGAGCTTGCGCCGACCATAGCGGCTCTTGAGTCCTCTGGTACACCTGTATACACGGCGCCCGAGAGGGGTGCCCGGGCCGTGCGTGCCCTCGTGACCGACGCGCGGGCCGCTCACCGCCGGAAGCACTCCCCTGGGCCTGCAGCACCTGTAGAGGAACTCCCGATGCTCGGCTCCGAGCCACTGGACGAAGCTGGTGCCAAAGATCTACTCGAAGCGCTCGGCATCCAGACTCCCAACCGGCGAGTCTGCACGGCTCGTGAGGAGGCGCGAAGGGCGTTCTCCGAGCTCGGTGAGAAGGTCGTCGTGAAAGTCTTGGACCCTACCATCACCCACAAGTCCGAGATGGGCGGCGTGCACGTTGGCGTCTCTTCACTTGAGATGCTGGAGAGTGCTCTGGACGCCATAGATGGTCTGAGGGCCAACGGGCGTGCTCGTTACCTCATCGAGATGGCCACTCCCGGTGTCGAGCTGATCCTGGGAGGTACCCGCGACCCCAGCTTCGGACCGACGGTGCTCCTGGGTCTGGGCGGTGTTACCGCCGAAGCTATGGGCGACGTCGCCCTGCGGCTCGCGCCTCTCTCTATGGAGGACGTGGATGAGATGGTGGACGAGCTCTCCGGAAAGAAGCTGCTCGAGGGCTTCCGGGGTCAGCCGGCCGTGGATCGCGCCAAACTCACGAGTGCGCTCCTGGCCGTGAGCAAGCTCTTCGTCGCCAGGCCGGAGATCACAGAACTCGACATCAATCCGCTGCGAGTAACCCCGGACGGCCTAATAGCACTTGACGCTCTCATTCTGACCTGACCGGCAGGAGCGCTTTTGCCTCTACAGGGGCGCGATTTGGACTGAAGAGACCATGCCTGTTCCGTAGATAGTGTTTTACGTTACCTGGCGGGCCGTTAGAGGCGGGAAATCGGGGGAGCGTTTCTCGGCGAATGCGGCTAGGCCGATCTGGTAGTCCTCGGAGGCCAGCGTGGCGCGTATGGCGGCCGTCTCGAACCGGAGGCCCTGCTCGATGGGCGTCTCCATAGCGATATCTACAGCCGCCTTGGCGTAGGCGACCGCCAGCGGGCTGTTCTTCGCCGTCTCTTCGGCAAGCGCTCGCACCTCCTCCAGAAGAAGTTCGTCTTTCGAGACCACCCTACTTATAATGCCCATCCCAAGGGCCGTTTCAGCGTCTATCCTCCGCGCCGTCAGTATCAACTCCTTGGCCCTGGCGGGTCCTATGAGCCGCGGGAGACGCTGGGTTCCTCCCGAGCCGGGGATTATGCCGATACCTACCTCGGGGAGCGCGAACTCGGCGTGATGGGCGGAGATTCGGAAGTCGCAGGCTAAGGTCATCTCGAATCCTCCGCCGAACGCTAAACCGTTGATTGCTGCGATCGTCGGCACCTGTAACCGGGCCAGACGCTCCGAGAACGCGTTCAGGGCCCGGTTATGAGCCCACCTCTCGTCGGCGTCCATCTCGCGGCGCTCCTTCAAGTCGACCCCGGAGCAGAAAGCACGATCTCCGGCGCCGGTCAAGATCACAGTCCTGACCTCTTCTGATACTTCTATCTCATCCAGTGCACGCCCAAGCTCTTCCACGATACGACCGCCGAGGGCATTGAAGCGCTCGGGACGGTTGAGCTTGATCGTCGCGATGTTATTCTCTATTGAGCTCTCTATCTGCTCGTAGGCATTAGCCACGCCGCGTACTCCCCTCCAGACTTACGAAGTCAGAATCGTGTCTATAATTCTCTACTAATTTGAATGGGCGTACAAACGGCCGCTCCAAGAGTGGGGTGCAGGTATTAGGGGAACGCTTTAGATTAGGAGGCTGGTATGACTGATCTCGCCGTCGTCGGCGCCGGTACGATGGGCGCCGGAATAGCGGAGAGCGCAGCCCTGGCGGGCTTGTCGGCCGTCATGGTGGATGTTCAGGATGCCGCGCTCGCGCGTGGGCGGGAGACTATCGAGAAGGATCTAGAGCGCCGGGTAAAAAGGGGTAGGCTCTCCGAGGAAGAGCACGACGAGGTGCTCGCCCGGATCTCGACGGCTACGTCGCTCGAAGCCTGCGCCGATGTATCACTCGTCGTCGAAGCCATAGTCGAGAACCTTGAGATCAAGCAAAAGGTCTTCTCTGACCTCGAAGGCATAGTTCGCGACGACGCAGTACTCGCCACGAACACCTCCTCGCTCTCTGTCGCCCGCATCGCCTCGGCTACAGAGCGCCCCGAGCGCGTAGTGGGCATGCACTTCTTCAACCCGGTCCCGGCGATGCGCCTGGTCGAGGTCGTCGCTGGCCCTGCGACCGATCCTTCGTCCATACATAGGGCCATGGAGGTCACGGAACAACTGGGCAAGACGGCGATCGAGGTCTCCGACACGCCGGGCTTCGTCGTGAACCGCGTTGCCCGGCCTTTCTATCTCGAAGCCCTCCGGCTCGTCGAGGCCGGAGGAGACCCGGAGCAGGTAGACGCAGCGATACGTGGGGCGGGGTTCCGCATGGGCCCCCTACAGCTCGCAGACCTTATAGGCATGGACGTCAACCTCGCCGTCTCGGAATCACTCTACGAGCGCTCCTATTACCAACCCCGCTTCCGGCCCTCTCCCGTCCAGCGCTCCATGGTCGAGGCCGGGCGCCTGGGCCGGAAGACCGGACAGGGTTTCTACAAGTACCATGGCTCAAGTAGCGCTGCGGACGAGGAGGAGCAGCCGCAGTCTGCTACCCCGGGTGATGTGACGGTTGTTGGCGACCCGGAACTGGCCCGGGCTTTAGGCGCTCAGCCGGATGGCGAAGGACTGAAAATACTCGCGCTTAAAGACGAGGCGGTGCTGGTCGGCTCCGGGGTAGAGTTGGGGATTCGCCGCTTTACACCCGACTCTCCGGTTGTCGAACTCGTTGGTGACGTAGACCCTGAGTTACGGGACCGGGTGGAATCCGCCGTCCGCGCCGCCGGTCTTACGCCCGCGTGGACTCCTGATCTCCCCGGAGGTGCTGCGCTACGCACCGTCGCTGTCTTGGCGAACGAGGCCTTCTTCACGCTCGAAGAGCGAGTGGCTAGTGCCCCCGATATAGACCGCGCGATGCAGCTTGGGGCTAACTACCCCAAAGGCCCACTCGCCTGGGCAGACGAGCTCGGCCTCGTGCGCATCCTGCGCGTACTCGATGCCCTCCGGGAGATGCACGGTGACTCTTACCTGGCCGCGCCACTTCTGAGGCGGCGTGTTATGTTTGGCAATACTCGATGGTCTGATCTTGACTGATCGTTCGGTTGACAGACATTTGACCGTTCGTTTAAACTGTTTTCAACTGAGCTAAGAAGGCTACAACTTCACTCGGTCGGGGAAAAGTAGTTTGGGGAAGGGAGACATATTGGTTCCGGGAACAGCTAATGGTGCGTCTACTCTGCGGAGGTTTCCCTTCGCTGTAGCGATGATATTACTGGTGGCTTTTTTGTTGCTCGTCGGTTGCGGCGGTGGCGGCGGTGGCGGAGGCCAAGGAGGAGGGGAAGACCCGATAAGGATAGGGGTAATCCTCCCTTATTCGGGCGTATACGCCCAGCTTGGCCAAGACATCACCGACGGGATGAACCTGTACTTCGAGGAGCAGGGCATGGAGATCGCCGGACGATCGGTCGAGCTCATCCAGGAAGATACCGAGGCGAACCCGCAGGTAGGCGTCGAGGCTGCCCGGACCCTCATCGAGCGCGACGAGGTAGAGATCATAACCGGGACCGTGAGCAGCGCGGTCGCCTACGGCGTGATCGATCTTATCTCTCAGGACCAGATCCCCTTCGTCATCTCCAACGCGACGGGCAACGATGTTACCCGGAGAGGTATCCCGTACGTATTCAGAACCTCGGCGAGCAGCTGGCAGGTCAGCTACCCGATGGGCGGGTGGTTGGTGGATAACGGAGTCCAGAACGTCTACGTGAGCGCGCCTGACTACGCGGCCGGGCAAGAGCAGGCTGGTGGGTTTAAGGAAGGCTTAGCTGCGGCCGGCGGCAACCTGGTCGACGAGGCCTATCCCCCGCTCGGCAACAGCGACTACAGCACCTACCTGACGAACATCAGTCAGGCGAGCCCGCAGGCGGAGTGGAGCTTCTACGCCGGTACGGACGCCGTGAGCTTCGTCAGGCAGTACGCCGAGGCCGGGTTGAAGGAGAGCGTACCGCTCTACGGCTCGGGTTACATGGTAGAGGCCGATACGATCGAGGGGCAAGGAGATGCGGCGGTCGGCATCCGAACAGGACTGTTCTACGCGTCCGGCCTCGACAACCCGGAGAACACGGCGTTTATCGAGAACTTCCAGAGCCAGTTCGACCGCGACCCCAGCACGTACGCGGTACAGGGCTACGACGCCGCCTGGCTCATCGGGGAGGCGCTCAAGGCTACGGAGGGCGATACCGACCCGGATGCGCTCGTCGAGGCGATGGAGGGTGTGGAGTTCCAGAGCCCTCGCGGACCGCTTAGTCTAGACGAGAACCACAACCCGATCCAGAACATCTACATCCGCGAAGCGCGAGAGCAGAATGGGAGGATCGAGAACGTGGTTATCGACACCATCGAGAACGTTCAAGATCCGGGAGCGTAAGGCGTGGCCTGCTCCGGTCTCTAGATCTAGAGCTTAGGAGGCTAGGATGAGCGAGATCCAGACTCTTGCAACCCATATGCTCAACGGTCTGGCATACGGCTTCTTGCTGTTCATACTCGCTGCCGGACTGTCGCTGATCTTCGGGATGATGGACGTGATCAACCTCTCGCACGGCTCGTTCTACCTGGTCGGCGGATTCTTGGGCGTCGGTCTCGTCGACGACCTCGGGAACTGGTGGCTGGCCCTCGCTGTGAGCGTGGGCATCGTAGCCGTGCTCGGGCTCATCGCCGAGATATCGCTCTTGAGGCCCATGTACAACCGCGACCATCTCGACCAGATTTTGCTGACCTTCGGCCTCGCCCTCATAATCGAGGACGCCTCGGAGTGGCTCTTCGGGACGACCATACAGTCGATGAGTTACCCGAGGCTCTTCTCGGAAACGGTGGAGGTCTTCGGCGTGGTGATACCCAGCTATCGCCTCATTGTGATCTTCGTCGGGCTTCTGTTAGCTGGGGCGTTGTATCTACTGCTCGAACGGACGCGCATAGGTTCGATCATCCGCGCGGGCGTCTCGGACCGAGAGATGGTCTCGGCGCTCGGTTTCAACATAACCGCCATCTTCGGTGGGGTCTTCGTCTGCGGCCTGGCGCTCGCTGGCTTCGCCGGTTTCATCGGCACCCCGATTCTCGGCGTGTACTCGGGCCTCGACTTCGAGATCCTCATCCTCACGCTGATCGTCGTGGTGGTCGGGGGCTTGGGCAGCTTGACCGGCGCTTTATGGGCGAGCCTGCTCATCGGGCTCACCCAGATACTCGGGCAGGCGTACTTCCCGAGCTTCGCCTCGTTGATCATCTACCTCGTAATGGCGGTCGTGTTACTCGTCAGGCCACAGGGTCTGTTCCAGAGGAGGTATGCCTGATCATGGCGACGCAGGCTGAATCCGGGCGGAAGACGCAAAGCTTCGTATCGGTACACGCGGGCACCATTGCGGTCCTAGCCGGCGCGTTACTGCTCGCGATCGTCCCGCTCGTTGGTTCCAGGTACTATGTTAGTGTATTTACGCAGATACTAATCCTCTCTATCTTCGCTCTCAGCCTCGGTTTTCTGATGGGCTTCCCGAAGCTCATCTCTTTGGGTCACGCCGCGTTTTTCGGGGTGGGGGCGTACGCTGCAGGCATCTTCGCCACTCGCGTGGACCCGAACGTCGTGCTGACGCTGGGTGTAGCGCTGGCGCTGTCTCTACTTCTCGCGTTGGTCATTGGAGTTCTCTCTCTGCGAAGTACTGGCATCTACTTTCTTATGATCACGCTGGCGCTCGCGCAACTGGTATACGTGGCCTCCCAGCAATGGGAATCGCTTACGGGGGGGACGAACGGCCTCGTCGGGATTCCTCGTCCGGAGCTCTTCGGCCTGTTAAGGTTCGATCGGACGACCTTCTTCTACCTCGTGCTACTACTCGCGGTGTTGTCTTATCTGCTGTTCCGGACTCTCGTGCGCTCCCCATTCGGCAGGATCCTCATCGGCATCGGCTCGAACGAGCAGAGAATGCGCGCGATCGGCTATAGCCCCCGGAGCTACAAGCTGACCGCTTTTGTGGTAGCTGGGGCGGTTGCCGGTCTCTCCGGCGCGCTCTGGGCCCACTTCAACGGGATCGTCACCCCTGAGGATCTCCACTGGTCGCACTCGGCTGAGGCCCTGATCATGGTGATAGCGGGAGGAGCGGGCACCCTGATCGGACCTATGCTCGGCGCGGCGCTCATCTGGCTTCTGGAGAGCGCACTCCAGTCCTACACTGATCGATCCACGATGATAACCGGGATCGTGTTCATCCTCTTTGTCTTCTTCGCCCGTAACGGGATAGCCGGCATCGCGCAGAGTGCCTGGGAGAGGGTCCGCCGATGAGCGCGCTCGCGCTGGAAGGTGTTTCGAAGTACTTCGGCGCCTTACCCGCCACCCAGGACGTTAGCTTCTCGGTCGAGGTGGGGGAGAGGATCGCGCTCGTGGGCCCGAACGGGGCCGGAAAGACCACGCTCTTCAACCTCATCAGCGGGGAGATTATGCCCGACAAGGGCGTGATCCGGCTCGGCGGCCAGGACGTGACCCAATATTCTCCCGACAGGATGAGCGAGAGTGGGCTTGGACGAACGTTCCAGAAGAACTCGCTCTTTATGGAGAGCACCGTCTACGAGAACGTCCGGCTTGCCGTGCAGCGCCGTCTGGGCATCAGGCTCAAGGTGTTCAAGTCTGTAGACCGGTACCCGGAGCTCCGGCGCGAGACGGAGGAGGTGCTAAATAGGGTCCACCTCACCTCACGCTCGGAGATGAAGGCGAAGAACCTCTCCTATGGTGAGCAGCGGCAGCTCGAGCTTGGGATCGCCTTGGCGACCTCTCCCAAGGTGCTTCTGCTCGACGAGCCGACGGCCGGAATGTCGGCGAAGGAGACGGGGGAGATGGTGACGATGCTCAAAGCTCTCCCAGAGGACCTTACCCTGCTCATCGTGGAGCACGACATGGACGTGGTCATGGCGCTCGCCCGCCGCATCATCGTGCTCAACTTCGGGGAGGTTATCGCCGACGGAGACCCGGAAGAGGTTCGCAGGAACAAAGAGGTTTTGGCTGCGTATCTCGGGGTCGGGGCCGACGAGGAGGCTTTAGGTGCTTAGCTTGCAGGACGTAAACGCGCATTATGGCCCCAGCCACGTGCTGCACGGCGTCTCGTTGGACGTCTCCTCCGGCGAGGTCGTCGCCCTTCTTGGCAGGAACGGCGTTGGCAAGACGACCACCATCCGCACCATCGTAGGGCTGGTCCGCACGAGCAAGGGGAGCATCACGCTAAAGGATGTCCCTATACAGGGTGAGCCGCCCTACAAGCGGGCGCGGAGGGGCATCGGGCTCGTCCCTCAGGGTAGGGGCATCTTCCCCAACCTGAGCGTCCAGGAGCACCTGCTGCTCCCGCCGCAGCGTAAGCAGCAGGATGGGCAGCAGTGGACCCTGGAGGAGGTGTACGAGCTCTTCCCAAGGCTGAAGGAGCGCGAGAGGAACGCGGGGAACCAGCTCAGCGGGGGAGAGCAGCAGATGCTCTCGATCGCCCGTGCTCTCAGAGGAGGGCCGGACCTTCTGCTGCTGGACGAGCCGTCCGAGGGGCTCTCCCCGATGATGGTGGAGCGTGTGGGGGAGATCCTGCGGGAGCTTAAAAGCAGGTCGCTCCCAATCTTGCTCGTCGAGCAGAACGTAAATCTCGCCCTGTCAGTGGCTGACCGGGTGTACATCATGAATA
>JADDPM010000043.1:0-3302 GCA_016781885.1 Rubrobacter sp. | reverse complement strand
GCGTATAAAGGAGTATTTATGGCGGAAGTGTTCATCAACGGCGAGTACGTAAGCTATCCCCAACTAGAGCGATTGCCGATAACGAACCCGGCCAACGGCGAGGAGGTGGATACCGCTCCTCTCGCGGGACCGGCAGAGATGGATGAGGCGGTGCAGAGCGCTTATGCGGCCTTTCCGGCATGGCGGGATACCCCGGCCTCGAAGCGCGGCGAGGTGCTGGGGACGGCGGCCGAGGCGGTCCTTGCCGCTGTCGAGGAGCTTGCTCCCTTACTAACCTCCGAGCAGGGTAAGCCGTTGCGCGAGGCCGGGATGGAGATAAGGCGTTTCGTCCACACCCTGGAGCACTACGCGGGGATGGCGAAGAACATCCGGGGTGGCTACGTGCCCGACCTGGACCAGGGGACGTACGGCATGATCGTGAGGCGTCCTCTGGGTGTGGTGGGGGCCATAGTTCCCTGGAACTTCCCGACGACGCTCCTCAGCAACAAGCTCGGGCCGGCCCTGATCACCGGCAACACCGTGGTGGCCAAGCCGGCGGAGACGACGCCGCTCACCACGCTCCGGATCGCCCAGATAATGTACGAGGCGGGTCTGCCCGCCGGGGTGTTCAACGTGGTGTCTGGGACGGGCGAGGGGGCGGGTCAGCCGCTCGTCGAGCACCCGCTGGTCAGGAAGGTGGCGTTCACGGGCTCCACGCCGGTGGGCAAGAAGCTCATGGCGCTGGCGGCGGGCGGTCTCAAGCGGGCCACGCTCGAGCTCGGCGGCTCTGACCCCATGATCGTCTGCGACGACGCGAACCTGGACAAGGCCGCGAGCGCGGCGAGCGTGGGCCGGTTCTTCAACTGCGGGCAGGCGTGCCTGGCGATCAAACGCCTCTACGTCTTCGAGAGCGTGGCCGACGAGTTCATCGAGAAGCTCGCCGGCAAGGTCAGAAAGTTAAAGGTCGGGCCCGGGACGGCCGAGGGTGTTATGCTCGGACCTCTCCACTCCCGGCGGCAGAGGGACCTGCTAGAAGAGCAGGTGAACGACGCGGTGGACTCCGGGGCCGAGGTGCTCCACGGGGCGCGCGTGCTCGAGGGGGACGGCCTCTCCGAGAAGGGACACTTCTACGAGCCGACGCTCCTGGTTGAGCCGGCGCAGGACTCGCGCGTGGCCACCGAGGAGGTGTTCGGCCCGGCCCTGCCCGTCTGGCGCGTCTCGGGCATGGACGAGGCCCTAGAGCGGGCCAACGGTTTGATCTTCGGGCTAGGGTCTTCGATCTGGACGCGCGACCTCGAGCGGGCCTCGGAGGCGGCGGAGAAGATCGAGGCCGGTTACACCTGGATCAACTCCCCCCAGGTCGTCTACGACGAGCTGCCCTTCGGCGGCTGGAAGCAGAGCGGCTACGGCAAGGAGCATGGGATAGAGGCCCTCGACTACTACACAGAGACGAAGTCGGTCGTGGTGAAGAGGCCTGTAGCGGCCAACCCCGAGAACGCTACGCAGGAGCTCGGAGGCGCCAGATAACGTCTGAGAGGTGAAACTAATGATTACGGTACCTGACTGGTACAACGCGAGTATGATCGTCGACCGAAACCTGGAGGCCGGCCGCGCGGACAAAGTAGTTATCTACTACGGCGACGAGCAGGTGACGTACGGTGAGCTCGCCCGTCGTATCAACAGGTTCGGTCACGCCCTCAAGGAGTTGGGAGTAAGGCAGGAGGAGAGGGTTCTGCTCGTCCTGAACGACACGCCCTCCTTCCCGACGGCGTTCTTTGCCGCGATTCGCATTGGCGCGGTTCCGATCCCGGTCAATACCCTCTTGAGGGCCGACGACTATCGCTATTTTGTCGATAACAGCCACGCCCGCGCCGTAGTCACGGATCTGCAGCATTACGAGAAGGTCCGGGATGGGCTGGAGGGGTATGCCGAACCGGTGGAGATCATCATAACCAACGGCAGGGTCGAAGGGGCGCAGATCCTCGAAGATTTACTGGAATCTGGGGAGGATGAGCTTGCGCCAGCCGACACTCATAAGGACGACCCGGCCTTCTGGCTCTACAGCTCGGGCAGCACCGGAAAACCCAAGGGAGCCGTCCACTTACAGCACGATATAAACTACACGTGCGAGACGTATGCTAGGCACGTGCTCGAGATCACCGACTCAGACACGGTGTACTCGGCCTCGAATCTGTTCCACGCTTACGGATTGGGGAACGGTATCTCCTTCCCATACTGGGCCGGGGCCTCGACGGTCCTCTATCCTGGAAGGCCTACACCGCCGGCGGTTCTGGAGAATATCCAGCGGTATAAGCCCACCCTGTTCTTCTCGGTGCCCACTCTCTACAACGCCATCCTTAACCATCCAGACGCCGCTGACTACGATCTCTCTTCTATCCGTCTGTGCGCCTCAGCTGCCGAGGCGCTGCCAGCAGGCATGTGGCGACGTTGGAAGGAGACGTTCGGCTCGACCATCCTGGACGGCATCGGAAGCACAGAGATGCTACACATCTTCCTCTCCAACACACTGGACGAGCTCAAGCCCGGCTCGAGCGGCAAGCCCGTTCCCGGCTACGAGGCGAAGATATTGAACGAGGAGGGATACCCGGTGGAGCCCGGAGAGCCGGGGTACCTCTCCATAAAGGGTGATTCCGCCGCGGCGTTCTACTGGCGCAACCACGAGAAGACGAAGTCCACCATGAAAGGCGGTTGGGTGTTCGCCGGGGACTGGTACCGGATGGACGAGGACGGCTACTACTGGTACGAGGGCCGCGCGGACGACATGATCAAGGTGAGCGGCCTCTGGGTATCACCGGTCGAGGTGGAGAGCACGTTGATGGACCACGACGCTGTTATAGAGGCGGCGGCGGTCGGCCTCCCGGTTGGTGGTCTTACTCGTATAAAAGGTTACATTATCTTGCGCGAGGGCTACGAGGGCACGCAGGACTTGGTAGAGGAACTTCAAAACTGGTGCAAAGAGAGGCTCAAGCGCTACCAGTACCCGCATATCGTCGAGTTTGTCGATGAATTACCCAAGACCGTTACGGGCAAGATACAGCGCTATAAGCTGCGCGAGCCGGAGCCAGAAGTCCAGATGCCCCGGCAAGAGGACGAGTTAGTATAGGCGTGACGATCTTGGCGGCACGGCCCGCCGTTACTATCTTCCCGCGCCCATCCTGCGCTCCGCCTTGCTCGCTACCCGCACGTGATGCCGGTAGCATGCGAGAGCCGGGGAGAGGATCACGTCCTCGGAAGAGCGCGACCGGTTTGAAGGAGGAGACCCAATGTTGAATCGAGACGTGAACGAGGCGTGGATAGTAGGG
>JADDPM010000293.1 GCA_016781885.1 Rubrobacter sp. | reverse complement strand
GCGGCTGCAGACCGTCGAGCTCCTGACCAGAGTTAAACAAGTCGGAAGTTCAACTCACGCGCGAGGGCTACCCAGAGACGGAGGTACCCCGCCCGGTTAGGAGGACAACGCCTAGCCACACCACGGCCGCATCGAAAAGCAGGCCGCCGAAGGGTACCGGTAGGAACATGAGGCTCAGTACCGTGGATATTGCCGCTCCGATGATGAGCAGCATGGCCGCCTGGCGGGGGTAGACGCCCGCCCAGAGCGAGGCCAACCCGAACAGAGCCCACCCTACGCCGAAGACGAGCAACGAGAGCGATCGCCCTGGGGGAGGGCCCTCGGCGAGGAGTTGGGGGGCCGACCTCGCCAGCTCCGGGGCGACGAAGGTGTCGGTCCACAAAAATCCGGCCACCAGCACCGTGCCAGAGAAGGCCACCACGAATCCCAACAGCCCCAACGGCCCCATGGCCTCCGACTGGCGGGCGTAAAGCCCTACCAGCCCCAGCGGCAGCAGCACCACGAAGGCAATCATCCGCAGCGTAGAGTTGAAGGCGTGGGTGGCGCTGGGGGCAACGTCGAAGGGGCCGCCGCCTTGGGTGTAGTCGACGATCTCGGTGATTAGCAGCAGCGTGACGGCCATTACTGCCGCAAGACCGCTCAAGCGGATGAGGTTCGAAGACGTCATAGTCAACCTCCCCCCCTCGTTCGTGTTTCTACTTAATCGCTACCTATTGCAACCAAGCTCGATAGGGAGGGTCTGGGCTTCTCTCGATTACCCACACCAAGAGCGCCAAGACGGCCGCTATTACCCCGAGTATCACCGCGAAGGGGACAAGGTAGGTGCCGAACCAGTAACCCAACCTCTCGATCCCCACGACGATAGCCGCAAGGAGGCCCCCGAACACGAAAGCGATCACGAGTATCTTGGACAGCACCGCCGGGGGGCGGCGGACGGCGGGGACCCCGTTCTCGTGCCTCATAGGAACAACCTCCTTCTGCGAACTACTTCGCCTAGTAAATCTTGTAGCCCCACTTGTGGAGCTTGATGACCCCCCACATCAAGATGCCGAACGCACCGACTGACACGCCGAGTACCATCACCACAGGGACTAGGTAGCTTCCGACCCAGTCGATCATCTTGCCCGGCCCCACGACGATGGCCGCAAGGATGCCCAAGACCAACAAGACGAACGCAACCCTAGCGATCGTTCGGACCCAGTGCGCTACGCGGCGAGCCACGCGGCCCACGCGGCCGTTGTGCGCTTCCTGCCGTAGGAGGTCCTCGCGTACGTGGGTCGTACCTAGGATCATCTCGGTGGGGTTGGGGTTGTGCGGGTTCATTTCCGTCTCCTTGCTCGCCTTGCGCGGCCGATCTCTGGGAGCGCAAGGGCACGGTAGGGTATTGTGATGACCGTCACATCCCCCAAAGGGGTGATTTTAGCGGTTACGAACGGTAGCAAGCGGGAGACTAGAGGTGTGAA
>JADDPM010000292.1 GCA_016781885.1 Rubrobacter sp. | reverse complement strand
CTTTCACTGCGAGCACGCCCATTGTGCGCACCGCCGCTGGCCGGAGTTTCGTGACGAGGTGGGCCCTGATGTGTCTATGAAGATGAGACGCTGCAAGGCACGACGGGTCTGGAGGCGGTCGGCATGAGGCCCGTAGAGACGAAGCTCTACGAAGTCGAGGGCCTCTCTTTCGAGTTCAGCCCCAACGGGAGCCCGCTCTCCGGCGTCCTGGCGGTCTCGGAAGATGCTCTCGGTACCTACACCGCCGACGTCAGTCTCGCAAAGAGCCGGAGCCGGAAGAGCTACGCTGGTGAGGCGGCAGAGCTCTACGGCTTTGACGTAGATAAGCTCAAGCGGGCGCTCAACGAGATATGCACTCTGAGAATCGAAGAGGTGGCGAGAGCCGCAGAAAGCGAAGATGCCGAGGGAGAGAGCCAGGAGCCGGAGACCCTCTCCGAGGAAGCCGATACGCTCATCTCCTCGCCCGGGGTACTTTCCCGTTATGCAGAGGCTGTGGCACACATCCGCGGGGTGGTCGGAGACCGGGAACCCTTGAAGCTCCAAACCCTCGTCGCCGTCGGAGCGCAGCTCGCTCCTCTACCGAGCGGGAGGCCCCCAGGCGCAAACCTTATCCTCACGGCCGAAGCCGGCCGCGGGAAGAACTACATCTGCGATGCGGTGGCTACGGCTCTTCCCGAAGAGTTCTACTTCGCCTTCGAGAGCGCTAGCGCGAAGAGCTTCTATTACAGGGCAGAGAGCGACCCGAGCGCGTTCCAACACTGTCATCTGTACCCCAACGAGGCCGAAGGGGTGGACCATCTAGTAGAGGTGGCGCGGCCGATGCTCTCCGGCGGCAAAGCGTCTCACCTGACCGTCAACAAAACCGGAGAGGGGCGCAACACCGCCCAGGAGCTCAACCTAGAGGGACCGATCTCCATTACCATCCCGACCGTCAGAAACAAGCTCGACACGCAGCTACAGACGAGGATGCTAGTAGCGGAGCTCGAAGACTACGCGGGCCGCGTGGCGGGGCACAGCCGGGCGGTCAGCCGCCAGCTCCTACCCGACCACGCCGGAGCGGACTACGGCCCGAAGGTGGAGGCATGGCGAGCCGCGCTCAGGAGCCTCACGCAAGTCCGCCGTGTCGTCTTCCCGCTCGATAAAGACGAGTTCTGTTTCGACTCGGATAGCGTCTCCCACGGGGCGCGGCTTTGGACGAACCTGCTAGGGCTCATGCTCGCCCACGCTTGGCTGGAGCAGCGCAGCCGGGACATCATGGAGCTGGCGAGCGGCGAGCGGGCCATCGTCGCCACGCCAGAGGATTACGGGGCCGCCTACGCCGTTTTCAAGGCGACGTGCGAGCGGTCGGTGGTCAACCTCTCCGACACCCACCGGGCCATACTCGATGCGGTTTACGAGCTCTCCTCTCAGAGCACCTTCGAGGGCTTCTCTCTGAGGA
>JADDPM010000003.1 GCA_016781885.1 Rubrobacter sp. | reverse complement strand
TGTCTGTGCCCCTACGCGATCACTTACTTAATCCTTAATTCCAGGCATACTTCGTCCATAACTGTTATCAACCGTGTACCCGCGCGTCGAAATTGTTCTGCCCATGGTGCGCAGCCAAATCTTGTTCTCTACTCCTGGCACCTAACAAAAGGGTTGACGCCCACAAAGCCACGCAGCTACTTTCGCAGTACGCCCTTTACCAGCACTGTACTTCGGCAATATTAGTTACAAATGTGTTTTTCGTTGACCCCAGCTTCTACCCATAAGTCTAGCTCCTTTCCCCTGCCGGATGTCGACAACCACTGTACACTGGGTTATTCTTTCGGTCAAGATCGTTCGACTGGACCGATTTTTTTGCGGTATATACTACATAGTTCGCATTAGAATCGCGCTATGATCTGGCCATGATCGCGAGAGGGCTTCCGAACGAGCGGGCTTTTCGACCAGAATGTATGATTGTTATGTATGAGAACCTTCAAGACTGTCGAAGTTTTAGTAACTGTTAAGGTCTCCCCTTTACGAGTAGTAGACACCCTTTCTCGGAGCCTGTGAGATCCGCATCGCTATGCTACCCGAAGTTTCTGACCGTTGGTCGAGCGATCATCTCTGCTGGTCCTAGGGACTTTAGGCTCGGACCTGCGCAGGTAGCTCTGCGTTACCCTCCCCATGTCGTCTGAGGCGACGAGGTCTCGCTGCTGGCTTCGATCTGCTCAGGGCGAGGGTGCTGCGGCATAACCATCGCCCGGAACGGCGGTTCGCGGGAGGATGCACGCTTCACCAAAAAGCCGACAGAGGTAGAGATTAAAGGCGAAGTTCGCTCTCTAAAGGGGGCTCCTTCGTAGCGGGTGGGAGTTTACTTGCGCATATTTGGTTCAAGGACCTTTTTGCGCAGCCGGATGGAGGCAGGCGTGATCTCGACTAGCTCGTCGTCGCCGATGTACTCGAGGGCGTCCTCAAGGGTCATCTTGCGCACCGGTGTAAGGTTCAGCGCGTCGTCGGCGCCCGACGAGCGGACGTTGGTGAGCTTCTTGTTCTTGCACACGTTGACGTTCAGGTCGTTCTCGCGGCTGTTTTCGCCCACAACCATGCCGACATAGACTTCGGTGGCGGGCGTAATGAAGAAGCTGCCACGCTCCTGCAGTTTCCAGATCGAGTACGCGAAGGCGCTCCCGGCCTCTGACGCCACAAGGCTGCCGTTTTGCCTGGTCTTGAGATCGCCCGCCCACGGCGCGTAGCCGTCGAAGACGTGGCTCATGATCCCTTCGCCCTGTGTCATCGACAGAAACCGCGTGCGGAAGCCGAACAGGGCGCGCGACGGAATCTTGAACTCGATTCGGGTGCGCTCCCCCTGGGGCTCCATGTCGACGAGCTGGCCCTTGCGATTGCTGAGTACCCCGATCACCGTCGAGGCGAATCGTTCGGGGACGTCAACCACGAGATGCTCGACGGGCTCGTGCAGTCCGCCGTCGATCTCGCGGGTGATGACCCGGGGCGCACCCACCTGCACCTCGTAACCCTCGCGGCGCATGGTCTCCAGCAGAATGGACAGATGTAGCTCGCCGCGTCCGGAGACCTCGAACTCGTCAGGGCGCAACTCTTCGACACGTAAGGACACGTTAGTCTGCACCTCTTTTCTCAGGCGGTCGTGGAGGTGACGCGACGTGACGTACTTGCCCTCCTTGCCCGCGAAAGGGCTGGTGTTGGGCTGAAACAGCATGCTGACCGTCGGCTCGTCAACCGTAATGATGGGCAGCGCCTCCGGGCCGGCGAGGTCGGCGACCGTCTCGCCGATCTGAGCACCCGCAATTCCGGAGAGGGCCACGATGTCGCCCGCGCCTACCTCATCGGCCTCGATGCGCTGTAGCCCGAGGTGCGTGAAAGGCTGGATCACGCGCGTCTTGGTCATCGTGCCGTCCTTGTGGATCAGGTTGACTAACTCGCCGCGCCTGATCTCGCCGCGCTGCACGCGCCCCACCACGATGCGTCCCAGGTACTCGGAGTAGTCGAGGTTGGTGACCAGCATCTGGAAGGGAGCCGCTAGGTCCACCTTGGGAGCGGGGATCTGCTCCAGTACCGTCTCGAACAGCTCCCGCATGTCGTTCCGCGGCGCTTCGACATCCTTGAAGGCTCTGCCCTCGCGCGCGACGGCGTACAGGATCGGGAAGTCGAGTTGCTCGTCCGAAGCGCCCAACTCGGCCATCAGGTCGAAGGTGAGGTCGACGACCTCTTCGGGCCGCGCGTCTATACGGTCGATCTTGTTGATCACCACGATGGGCTTGAGGCCCAGCTCTATAGCCTTGCGCAGCACGAAGCGTGTCTGGGGCATCGGCCCCTCGGCCGCGTCAACCAGCAGCAGGCAGCCGTCCACCATGCCGAGGATGCGCTCGACCTCGCCGCCGAAGTCGGCGTGACCGGGAGTGTCCACGATGTTGATCTTGACGCCGCCGTACTCCACGGCGGTGTTCTTGGCAAGGATGGTGATGCCGCGCTCTTTCTCGAGGACGTTGCTGTCCATTGCGCGCTCGGCAATCTCCTGGCCGTGTCCAAGCTTTAGGGTCTGCTTGAGCAAGCCGTCCACGAGGGTGGTTTTGCCGTGGTCGACGTGCGAGATGATAGCGATGTTGCGATATTCCATGTGTTCTCCTGACCCACTTGTCTTATTGCCGCACAGCGCCTTGCAAGACACGCGTGTCGGAGACCAAGGCAACGAAAAAGTTCACGCTCGCGAGCTTCTAGGCTCTGATTCTATCGCATAACCCGCCAGGTGTTCACCACCCCGCACTTCCAGGGACAGTATTAGGGGAGCTGCTATGCTCCGGATAGCAGCCCGGTGCATCCGTACGGCGCATCGCGGCTCTTCGACCACTCAACCTTTTCCCGCCGGTCGATTCGACGTGTATCCGGGCAGACAAGCTACGCGTTCGCCGGTTTCCAGGGAGAGGTAAAGCCTGGGTCTGGCCTTCTGCCGGCGCGAGGAGAGCTAGCTCGCCACCGCCGCCCACATAGTCACGAGCCGTAACGCCGTAGGCGCCAACACAGAGGTCGTGTACTTCTCATCGAGGTACCTTTCGCCTCTCTGCGGATGAGACCTCATCCGGTGCTCTAGCGGCCGTCAAGTGACCGATGCGACCGCGACCTGCTGCTCGCACCGTGGACGCATAACTAGCGCGGCTCCCTCACCGCCGGGAGTAGCAGTCAGGGAGCCGGTGATCGTCGGATAGGGAGGCGCCTAGACGCCGCGCAGTAGGTCCCTGGCTCCCGCCATAGCCTGAAGTTTGCCGACCGCGACGTTGCGCGAGAGGTGATTCATCCCGCACGAGCTCGTGATAAGCGCCTGCTCCTCCGGGAGCCAGCTGCCCACTCCCCACTCGCGCATCTGCTCGGCAAGCTGCTCCGGCGTCTCGACGTTTAGGTCCTGCACGTTCGTGACACCAACCGCGAGCTGCTGGTTCTTCAGCTTGCCCTCATACTCGGGCGTCATGTCACCCTCGTTCATGATCGCGTCGACCTCGAGGTTACAGATCTCCTCGGTAGGGTACGGCTCGATGTCGAAGTAGCGGTGTCCGATCTGGCCGTCGTAATCCTCACCCACCGCGTAGTTGCCCTGGCAAACATGAGTCCACTTGAAAGCGGTGATGCCCTCCCAGGCCGCGTTGTTTGCCTCGATTGCCGCCTCCACTTCCTCGCGCGTGATGCCGCCGACCGCGAACAGCGGCTCGTCGAGCTGGAGATGCTTGCAGCCGAGCTGCTCTAGTTCCTTGAAGTTCTGGTTGATCACCTCGGCAATGTCCATCATCATAGCCCGGAGATCGCCGCCATAGTACTCGTCATGCGCGACCTTGGCGAGCATGTGTGGTCCGGTCATAGTGATCTTGACCTTCTCCGGGTCACGGGCGTACCGGGAGACGAACTTGAACTCGTCGATCAGCCCGATGTCACTGTACTCGATCTTGCTCGTACACACGGCCGCGGGGTGGAAGACTCCTTCGTCCTTCGGGGTAATCGGCTTGGGCCGGGTCACGTGGCCGTATTCCGAGCTCGGATCCTTCTCGAACCCGGGCATCTTCGCCCAGAAGAAATTGAGCATAGCGTTCGGCGGAGCGTGGCGGTTGTTCTGGCGCCGGTGCATCTCCCCGCCGTTGACGACGTCGATCCCGGCCGCCTCCTCGTCCAGGAGCGCGGCCTGCGAGGCGCGCGCCTGGGCGTCGGCCATGTCCTCCTTGGTCAGCGCACCCGCCTCGACCTGCTTCTCTAGCGCCTCGTACCAGCGCGGAAGGCTATGAGCACCTACCACGGTCGTGGTGTACTTTTCGAGCACGTCTCCTCCTATCCCGTCTTGCGCTTTATGAGCCTCCGTCGTCGCCACAGGCGTGGAGTGCCAATAGGCAATCTCCTCGCTACCTAAATCGTCCGGATAGCGTATCCTTGCTGCTCTCCTCGAGCAATCGGCTCTTGGTGAGGCCAGAAGGAGCACTGCTAACCAAAGTTGACCACCGGGCAAACGACAGAACCTCTTTCCCAGCGGCCACTTATACCAGCTTCCTACCTCAGGTTCAACTGGGCCGGGCATGGTAAACGTCCTGAATAGGCGAGTTCGCGAGGCACCTCCTCCAGTTCGACGAGTAGCTTGGAGGCGATTGTGGGGAGCCAAACAGGCCTCGATAGAATCTTTCTACCACCGGCTTGTACTCGCAGGATTCGTCTATACCGGCCCCGGTTTGACGAAGGCGTACGCGTGGCTCACTTTACGTTAGGCTAGATCTTAGGGCTCGGAGCCTTGCTAATGGAGTAGGATCAGGAAAGTCTACGGGCAGAGCAGCTGTTGCTCTTGAGAGGTTGATACGTGGGGAGGTATTTGGATGGCGGTGTACGCTCTTAACTTGTTCGATCTCGCCGACAACGACTCGTACAGGCAGTATTCGCGCCGGTCGGTAGACGCCGTGGGCAAACATGACGGTAAGGTCGTGGCGCTGGGTCAGTTGAGCGGGGTCCAGGAAGGCGACCCTGAAGTGGAGCCGCGCAGAGCAATGATCCTCGTCGAGTGGCCCTCCCACGACTCCTTCCAGGCGTTCCTGCACGACCCCGAACACGCGGAACTGCACCCGCTACGCGAGGACGGGACACACAACTACCTGTGGTGGATCTACGACCGGCTAGAGGATCTGCGCCCGCTGCTGACGCGGACCGACGGATAACGGCCCCGAAGGGGGTTCACTAGCTCACCCGCCCCCTAAAGTCCTCCCCTATAGACGCGGCCCCGTCGGCGGGGCGAAGCTATACGCAGCCCGCAACCCGTTCGAGTAGTCTCTCCACCTCATGCCCCGAGGTGGGTCAGGGCGTAAAGCCAGCTACGGAACAACCGTAGCCATCATTACAGGCCGCCCTAAATGGAAGAGGGGCCGCCACTCCGGCGGCCCCTCCCAGAGCTTTATGCGTTTGCTTTCAGGCAGCGATGCCTGGGAGGTACTGTCCGTACTGGCCGCTCTTGAGCATCTGCTCCGCCTCGCGCTGGAGCTGGCGGATCCTCTCCCGCGAGACGTCCAGCTCGCCGCCGAGCTCGGCGAGGGTGGCCGAATCGCGGTCGTCGAGGCCATACCGGCGTACCAGAACATGCCTATGTCGCTCGGGGAGCTGCTCGATGGCCGCCTGGAGGCCCTGAGTCTCCATCTCGCGCATGACCTCACCCGGAGTGTCCGAAGCCCTCTCATCTTCCACGAAGGCGCCCACCTCGGAGGCGTCTTCGTCCGAGCCGAGGGGCTGGTTGAGGCTCGTCGCGTCCGGCATCGCGCCCTTCACCTCGCGCACATCCTCGGCTGTCCAGCCGATCCGGGCGGCGACCTCCTCGTCGGTCGGCTCACGCTCCAACTCGGCAGAGAGCTCGTTGTAGGCGCGGGCCATCTTCCGGATCTTTTCACCCATATGCACCGGGACCCGGATAGTACGCCCCTTGTCCGCCACGGCCCGCTGCACGGCCTGCCGCACCCACCACGTCGCATAGGTAGAGAAACGGTAGCCACGGTCGGGGTCGAACTTCTCGACGGCCTTCATAAGTCCGATATTGCCCTCCTGGATGAGATCCTCGAAAGGCAGTCCCATCCCACGGTGCTTCTTGGCCACCGAGACGACGAGCCTGAGGTTCTTCTCGATGAGCCTCTGGCGAGCTTTCTTGTCCCCGGACTGCGCCCTCTCGGAGAGGTCTATCTCCTCCTGGTGTGTCAGGAGCTTCCCCTGTCCTATGTGCGAGAGATATTTTGCCAACAACTCCGGTGTCTCCGTCTCGCGCTCCGTCCGCTTCTTGGTAGTGTTCTCCACGGGCTTCAACTCGCTACCTCCGTTCAACATTTATAACCGTCATACCGCGCACGATTCCAGTATGTACCCTATCTTCGAGTGCATAATAGCCTCTGCGCATTAGTTGGAAATGACTTGCTTTATTATTCCTTAAGCCAAAATATTATACTGCAAAAGTACGTTTACTGCAAAAGTACGTTTTTTCAAGCCTTATCACCGGTTCTCCAGTGTCTTCCGCCCCGAAACCCGGCCCTTATCTCCCGGTCTGCCGTCGGCCGGTTATCCTGATACTATCGACGGCGTAATCGGCGACGCGGAGTGCGCTCCCGCTCGTGTGCAATTGAGGATAAGAGGAAGATGCGACGAGAAGACAATCCTATCAAAACTTTTGCGGCCCTGATCCTTGTAGCGCTCGCGCTCTCACTGGTGCCGGGGGCCGCCCTGGATCCAGCCGAGGCCCAACAAGGAGGAGCGGCGACCTCTTCGGCGCAGGCGTCGGGACCGCCGGAGGTCGAGGCCCAGGCGTGGGCGCTCATGGATACCGAGAGCGGCAAGTATCTAGAGGGTGAGAACCCAGACGAGCAGCTCCCGGTAGGGTCCGTGACGAAGATCATGTCGGCCCTTGTGGTGCTGGAGGAGGGGATTGACCTGGAAGAGGAGGTGGAGATCTCGCCGGAGGCCGAGTCCTATGTGGGGAACACCTACAGCAACGTAGGGCTGATAGCAGGCGAGCGCGTGACCGTTAGAGACCTTCTGGTGGCCTCCCTGGTCGCCTCCGGCACCGAAGCGGTCTACGCCCTGGCCGAGTATGTGGGCGACGGCAGCGTGCAGAATTTCGTGGGGATGATGAATGACCAGGCCTCGGAATTGGGCCTCGAGAACACCAACTTCGAGACCCCAGCCGGCCTGGATACCGCCGGCAACTACTCGAGCGCCCGGGACATCGCCACGTTGACCCAGGCGGCGCTCCAGTATCCGCTGTTTGCCGAGACCGTTGCCACCCGGGAAGCCACCATCAGGACCCAGAATAGGGAGATAGTGATCTTCAACACCAACCAGCTCTTGACCACCTACCCACCGACGACCGGCGTCAAGACCGGGACAACGCCCCAGGGGGGCGCCAACCTCGCCTCTTCCGCCGAAGCAGGTGGTGAATCCTACATAGGAGTCGTCCTCGGAGCCGAAGACTCCGAGGAGCGTTTCAGGGCCTCGGAGGCGATACTGGAGTACGCCTTCGGACGCTACGAACGACGCGTGCTGGCGAGCCCGGAGGAGGTCTATGGGGAGGTTGCCCCGCCCTACCGCCCGGATGAGTCCGTGGAGCTCGTCGCCACTGACGAGGTGGTAGGCCTCGTGAACGCCGACTCCGAGGTGGAGCGCGAGGTGACCACTCGTGAAGAGCTCCCCTCCTCTGCCGATGCCGGTGACCAGCTGGGCGAGGTCGAGGTCTCCGTAGACGGAGAGAGCATCGGGACGAGCCCGCTCGTGGCGCAGGAAGGCTACGAGGAGGCCTCTGTGTGGAGGAGGATCAGCTACACCGCCGGCAACCTGCTGGATAGGGCGCAGGGGGCACTGGCGGGGCTTACCGGGTAGGCGTCCTCGTCGCGAGCAGTACCCGAAGCGGAAGGGTAAGCCTCTTGCTTGCTGGGAGTTTAGGTCTCTCTCCGGACCCTCACCCGCACCGCTGCGGACCGGTTGCGGGCAGCGTAGTAACCATATGCAAGGATTTTCTCCTCCTGCCTGGTAAGCTTCTCGCCGCGGGTCCGCTTGAGCAGTATCTCGTCCACTCGCTCCTCTAGCTCTTCTCTGGTCATGCCGGTAGTCTCACGCCTCGCGCCCATCAGCGCAAGGCTCGTTTGATCTCCGCCGGGACCAAGGATAAAGTTGAAGGGTATGCTCCTACACGGAAGGGGAACACGCGTGGCTCAAGGAGATGGTGGAGACCAGAGGCTAGTCAAGCTGGACGACTTCGAGGGCGAGCTCGACGAGCAGTGGCAAGATATTAAGGGGCAAAAGGTCCTGGACAAGAGCGGCGGCGAGATCGGCACGGTCGAGGAGGTGTACGTCTACAGAGACGCCTCGGCCGTACACCTCCTGAAGGTTTCAGGCGGTGAGCGCAGCTTCTTGGTGCCGGTAGACGCGGTGACAAACGTGACCGACGAAGGTGTCGCGGTCGAGCAAGCCGGAGACGTGGTCCAGACCTCCCCGGAGTTTGATTCGGAGGAAGTGCCCGACACCGAGACCAGCCGGACCGTCTACGAACACTACGGCTACCCGGACCAGCTCAACATAGGCTGAGAGCCAGCGACCCACGGGCCGGCTCCTAAGGCAAGCGAACCCTCGTACTCCCCAACCCGACTGCTCCTCGTTCCTTCACGCATCTCGCGGCTGGCCCGCTACCGGCAGCAGTCGTCGTCGCAGCTATCCCCGCCCACGACGACCGGGGCCGTGCAGCAGCTCTCGCCCCGCCAGGCCTCGCGTCCCTCCTTGACGGCAACGCCCGCTATGAGGAGCGCGGCGACGGGGTCGGCCCACCACAGCCCGAACAAGGCGTTCGCGCCGAGACCGGCGAGCAGCGCGGCCGAGAGGTAGGCGCAGAGCATGTTTTGCTGCCCCTCGCTCTTGGTCGCCGAGGACCCCAGAGCTTCGCCGATACGCCCCTTCGCTATGGCGAGCGGGGGCATGGTGAGCAGCGTAACGATCGAGAGCCCTATGCCTACCCAGCTCGCCTCGGGCCGATCCCTGGCGAGGAGCGACCTCACAGCCTCGAAGCCCACATAGGCGGCAATCAGGGCGATGAGCTTCTGGGCGCGCCTCTCGGCCTCCTCGGAGGAAGCCCTGGAAGCGGCGAAACGCCTGAGGAGTACGAAGCCGGCGATGGCCTCTATAAGGGTGTCAGCCCCGAAGCCGACGAGAGCTATCGAGCCGGCGACGAGCCCCGCACCTACGGCGATCGCGGCCTCGACGCCGTGCCAGCCTACTCCCACCCACGCTAGCAGCTTCGCCCGCCGGACGAGCCGCGCTCGTTCGAGGTCTGCGGGCTGCTTCTTGCGCGCCCCGATCTGGACCGGCCAGCTACTCACGTCCCCACCCCCGCTCTCTGACCCAGCACGACGCCCAGGAACGAACGCCCCCCATGCGTGAGGGAGTACATGACCATCCTGCCCTCCCGCCAGGAACCAACGAGCCCCTCTGAGCGCAGCGTTCTCAAGTGATGAGAGACAAGCGCCTGCTTGCGGCTCGACTAGGGGAAGGTCGCAGACACACACCGCCCTACCCTCCCTAAGCACCACCGACCCCAGACGCGTCGGATCCGAGAGCGCCCGAGCACGCCCGGCGACCTGCCACGCCTTCTCGTCCCCGAGCAACGTCCTGTGTATCCTCTCCGCCCGGGGAGCGTCTACACGAAAAATCCTAATGCCTGTTTATACGTTAGCACAAGCCTTGCAAGTGGCTCGTCCGCTAAGTTCGGTGAAGATCCACGGCAGCGGCCAACTCGCGCAGACGCTGATGCGGCACAACCTGATCGACGTTTACGAGTTGGTCGTCTTCCCCGTCGTGCTTGGCGAAGGCAAGCGACTCTTTGAGACCAGCCTAGATCACTCGATGCGTCTCGCCGGCTCTTCGACGACTGACTCCGGGCTGGTGGTGTTGACCTACGAGCCCGCCGGTGAGCTCACTTTCGGTTCCGTTGACGACCCTCGTAGCTCATGACTCTTACCGAGGAACGCCTCGACGCCGCCTTCTCTGCTTTGGCCAATCCGACTCGGCGGGCGATCATCATTCGCCTCTCTATGGGTGAGGCAACGGTGTAAGAGTTGGCCGAGCCGTTCACGATCAGCCTGCAAGCGGTCTCCAAACACATCAAGGTGCTAGAAAGAGCGGGGCTGATCAGCCAAGGGGTGGATGCCCAACGCCGGCCCTGTCGGCTGGAGACCGGGCCGGCGGATGAGCTCGTCAGCTGGATTACCGAACAGAAACAGCGCTGGGAAGGCCGTCTCGACGCTCTCGAAGCGCACCTCGAACAAGTTCAAGTCAAGGAGTCGAACGAATGAGCGCACCCACAAACAAGGATGATCGTCGAGGAGAGTTCACCATCTCTCGCGTGGTCAACGCGCCCAGGGATCTCGTCTGGCAAGCCTTCACCGAGCCTGAGCATCTCGCGGCGTTCTGGGGTGGACCCGGAATCACCGTGCCTGTCGAGTCCGTCACCCTGGACGTGCGTCCAGGGGGCAGCTTCGAGCTGAAAATGGTAGCCCCCGACGGTGCCGAGTTCCAAAACCGCGGCGAGTACGTCAAGGTCGACAAACCCAGCCGGATCGTGTTTACAGAACCTGACATGGGAATCACCGCCACGATCACCTTCGTCAAGATTGAGGACAAGACCGAGGTGACGATCCACCAAGTCGGCGTCCCCGAACAGTTCCTCGGACCCGAATCCGAGGCCGGATTCGCCGCCATGTTCGACATGCTCGAAGCCCTCCTCGACCAGTGGACCGACGGCTAAGTGACTCTCCACCCTGCTGGGTTTGCCATCTTCCACCTCCAAGACTTCACTCAACGGTTCACTAACGATCTTTGTATTCCGAGACTCGTTAAGGTAAATCGTTAGCGTACAAAATTCCCATTTCGGTACCGTGACCCCCTCTAGGAGGTACCTACGCCATGCGACCGTTCAAGCGGGTGAAGATGCTCAACGCCGACGAGTACCCGGTCCTAAAGAGGGCGGTCGCCAGCCGCAAGATCGCCGCCGGCAAGGCGGGCGGAGATAGTCTTGCTCTCCAACCAGGGCTACACCGCCCGCGAGATCGCGGCCAAGCTGAACTGCAACGAGAGGACCGCGCTGAAGCGGATCGGCCGCCTCAACCGCCACGGCGTTGCAGGGTTAGAAGAGGTGCTCCGCAGGGGGCGGCCTCGAGTCTACGGACCGGAGGACGTGGGTGCAGTGATCCAGGCGGCGCTCACCCCTCCGCGGGAGCTTGGGCTGCCGTTCGCTTCCTGGACGTTGGACCGTTTGGTGACGTACCTCTCGGAAGAGAGGGGCGTGGGGATGAGGCGCGCAAGGGTTGCCGAGATGCTCGCACGCGAGGACCTGAGGTGGCGCAAGCAGGAGGGGCGGTTCGGCGAGCGGGTGGACCCGGAGTTCGCGGAGAAAAGGGGGCCATCGAGCGCCTCTACGCATCCCCTCAGACGACAGCGTAGAGTCAACTGCGTGGACGAGATGGGCCCTCTGAGCGTCCGCTCCTACCCGGGCAGGGAGCTCGTCCGAGGCTGGGAAGGAGGCCTCGCCGGTAGGGCGAGGTGGGAGCTCGGGCTGGATCGAGACCGCAAGCTCGGTGGTTACGTCTTCGGTGCGTTCCCGGCCATCGGCGAAGCCCTCACGGCCACCTACACTAGCCGCTCGATTGTGACGTTCGCGGACTTCTTGGAGAAGGTCGAGACGTGGGAGCAGATCGAGGAGGCGATCTCACGCGCCGTCGACTACTGGAATGTCCACCGCCACCCGTACGTGTGGGGTCGGCGCAGGCGACACCGCGCGGCAAGAAGGCCCGGCGTCGGGGCCATGCCCACGATACCGGCGATGGGAGGATGAAAACGCAGCGAACTTAGCGGACGAGCCACAAGCATTCGGTGCGTCTCCCTTTCAGGCAGGCCTCTCCGTCCATTCGGGGGGAGGGGTGATCTCGGGCTCCGGCTTGTTTCCGGGACCGTCCAGGCCGGTCGAGGTCACGGTCATGAGGACCCGTACCTTCATGTCGTGGTCGCAGACGGCCTGGCACGAGAGGCGCACCTGGCCGAGGAGGTCGCGGCTCTCCAGAACTTCGCGCTCCGCCGCCGTCATCCTCGCGGGCTCGCCTTCGAGGTACTCAATCCGGCAGGTGGTGCATTTGGCGTACGCGCCGCAGCGGTGGAGGATGTCCACACCCGCGTCCTCCTCTATCGCCAGGACCAGCCGCTTCCCCTCCTCCACGTCGAACGTTCCTGCGTCCTCGATCTCGAGCTTCGGCACACGCTCCTCCTTATGTAGGGACATCGGCAAACAACCTCCGGCAGAGAGTAGTTAGCCATTGTAACAACGCCCGTTCCGGCACGAACAGGGCAGGGTAAGACAACCACAATGACAGGGAGAGGAGAACCCCGTGGTCGAGAGGGAGGCCAGACACTCCGGCTCTAAGGTAAACCTGGAGAAGAGCGGAAGACAAAGAAAGCCAGGAGCCCGATGGGCAAAACGGTTCCCGGCGTGGTTGAGGACGATACTGTAAACATCTCCTGACGAGGAAACAGAGGCGGTCGCAGCGGTCGTCTGTGAGCGGGGAGCTTGGGAGGTTCATCCTCCCAAAAGAATTGTGGATAGTTTAAACTGCTTCAGATGAGTGAGGAGACGTTTTTGGGCGATAGGCCGCCTTCTCTAAGAGTAGAGAAGCCGTGGGGCAGGTTCGAGCAGTACACGCACAACCTCCCCTGCACAGTCAAGATCATCACCGTCGAGCCGGGCGGTACTCTCTCGCGCCAGTACCACCACCGCCGCGACGAGCTCTGGGTCGCCCTCGACCCCGGTGCCCGCGTTGAGCTCGGCGAGCAGGTCCTCTCCCCCGCCCCTGGAGAGAAGCTCTACATCCCCAGGGAGACGGTCCACCGCCTCTCCTGCGATGGTGATCAGCCAGTCAGGATCCTCGAAGTCTCTTTCGGCGAGTTCGACGAAGACGACATCATCCGCCTCGAAGATGTCTACGGCCGCATAGGACCGTGAAGCTCATCGGCCCGGCGCGAGTCTCATCTTCGCATGCAGACCCCGGGAGTACTCCTCTACCGGAGAACGTCTCGGCGGAGCCCAGGCCCCGGAGGAGTTCCCTCTGCGAGGCCGCCGTCAAACGAGCCGCCGAGAAGCTCGCGCTACATCTACGCTATGGGGCGCCGTCATACACCCGGCGGTACTGGCCCTCATGAGCCTCATTTGTAAGGCCATGAGGAAAAAGGGTATCCCGGTCGGCGTTTGAGGCGAGGCAGCCGGGCATCTGGAGGCTGTGCCCAAGCCCGTAGAGGCGGCACGCCTCTCGGCAGCGCCGCCCTCCATAACCGGGATCGAGAAGCTCGTAGGTGAGCTTTAGACCGGAGCATGAGGGGCACGGCGAACATCCCGCCACGCCCCTGGATAGAGAGGCTCCGGCGGAGGAGAGGTCTCCGGTAAGGGAGAGGAGGCGGTACCCCGTTGCGCCTGTGGTCTTCAGCTTACTGCTGATAGCACTAATCATCGGCGGGCTGCTCCTGTGGTTCTCTTACGGGGATCGGGCCAGCGGCACCGAGATCTTCGAGGAGTCGGTCGAGTCGGGGGCGGAACCCGTGGTGCGAGTCACTAACGGGCGGGGCAAAGTACGTATTCAAGGCGTCGAGGGATTGGAAACCGTAGAGATCTCCGCCAGGAGATACGCCCGCGGGTTCAACCCCACCTCGGCCAAAGAGAACGCCGCCGAGGTCCCCGTGGAGGTCTCGAACGAGGCGGGGGTGGAGATCTCCTCGGACGGCGGCGGCGGTACCGGCGTGGACTACGACCTCGAAGTCCCGCCAGGTAGCACGGTCGAAGTCGGATCGGAGGCGGGAGACGTGGAAGTCTCGGGCCTCGACGGCGACGTCACGGTCCGCAGCGAGAGCGGCGACGTAAGCCTGGAGGACATCCAGGGCTCTATCACGATAGAGGTGGCTCAGGGGGACGTCTCGGTTGAGACAGTAAACACCAAGACCGGGAGCGCGGAGATCACCGTCGGCTCCGGCGACGTGGACATCAAAGACCTGGTGATCGGTATCCTAGAAGCTCGCGTCGAGTCCGGCGACGTCGCCCTCTCGGGGCGCTTCTCCGGCAGCGGGAGCGTCCTCGTAGAGACGGGCAGCATAGACGTCCGTCTCCCCTCCGAAGACGTCAAGGACCTCGACCTCGAAGCCCGCGTCGGCGAGGTCGTTCGCTACGATGAGCAGGAAGCAAAGTAGCGTGATGCGCGCACGCGGCGGACCCTCTACGGGCTTCTACTCGCCCGAAGGTTTCCGAGACGTCGTGCGCGAGGTCTGGCTCGCGCCGGGCCGCTTCTTTAGCAGGCTCGACCCGGACGGCGGGCTGGTGAGACCGGCGCTCTTCGCCGCCGTCGTGCTCTATATAAACCTGCTCCTAGGCGAGCTTCTGCGGGAGGTCTGGAACCTCGGGTTCAACTACGCCCTCCTCTACGCCGCTCTCCCCGGCCTCGTCGTGGCGCTCATCCTGGGGCCCCTGCTAGTCGCGGGTCTCGCGGCGCTAGTTCTCACCGTCCTCGACGGCGCACCCTCGCGCCGCAAGCTCAGATCCGTCTTCCGCGGCCTGGGCTACGCGTCGGCGATATGCATAGTGCTTTGGATCCCCTTCGCCCCCCTCATAGCCGTCCCCTATGGGCTCTACGTCGCCACGGTAGCCGTCAAAGAGGTGCTCTTTATAAGCTGGCGACGCGCCGCCACAGCGGCGCTACTTCCGCTAGGCGCTGTGCTTCTGATCCTGCTGCTCCTGACAGGTTTCGAGGAGGCGGTACAGCTCCTCCTCAACCCGCCGGGGGAATAGAGTAGCTAACCCGACAGCGACTCCAGCGCCAGTGCCGCGAGTAGCGCCGCGCCCTGCGGCAATATCTCCTCGTCGAAGGCGAAACGCGGGGTATGCAGCCCCGAGACGTCCCCGACACCGAGCCAGACGTAAGCACCGGGTAGCTCCTCCAGAAAGAACGCGAAGTCCTCGCCGCCCATCGAAGGGTACTCCACCTCAACAGCGCGGTCCTCGCCGAAGAGCTCTCCAGCCACGTTGAGGGCGAGCTTCGCTGCCCCAGCGTCGTTGCGGGTGACTGGGTAGGAGAATCGGTAGTTCAGCTCGACGTCGCCACGCATACCGCGTGCCACGCCGCGGGCGAGCTCTTCGATGCGCTCCGGCATCCTTTTACGCAGGTCGGCGTCCACGGTGCGGACGGTGCCGCCGAGGCGGGCCGTCTCCGGGATGATGTTGAAGGCAGTTCCGGCCTCTATCTCCCCAATGGTCAGCACCGCAGGCTCGACCGGGTTCACCTCGCGCGCGACGACCGTCTGCAGCGCCGTCACGACCTGGGCGGCGATGACAACGGCGTCGGCGGTCATGTGCGGCATCGCGCCGTGGCCGCCCTTGCCCTTGATCTCCATCTCGAACGCGTCAGCGGCAGCCATTATCGGGCCGGCCTTCGTCGCCGCCTTCCCGAACTCCAGCCCGGGCCACAGATGCAGCGCGAAGATCGAGCCAACGCCATCGGCGACCCCCTCCTCGACCATGACCCGGCCGCCCCCGCCGCCCTCCTCGGCGGGCTGGAAGACGAACTTCACGGTGCCGTTTAGCCGCTCGCGCAGGTGGTCCTGACAGAGGGCGCGAGCCGCGCCGACGAGCATGCTCGTGTGTCCATCGTGGCCGCAGGCGTGCATCTTTCCGTCCGTCTCCGAGGCGAATGAGAGCCCCGTCTCCTCGTGGATCGGCAGTGCGTCCATATCGGCGCGCAGGGCGACCGTCGGACCATCTCCCCCGCCCTTCAGGGTGGCTACGATGCCGTTCTCGGCGACGCCGGTCTGGATCTCTAGCGGAAGACCGTCGAGGGCAGAGAGCACCTTCTCGGCGGTCTTCTTGGTGTCGAAGCCGAGTTCGGGCTCCCGGTGAATCTCACGCCTCAGGGAGACTATGTCCTCCCCGAAGCTCTCCCGAACTTCTTCTTCGAGACCTTCGAACCTCTGGACCGTGTCCACAATGCCTCCTACCTTTTTACGACGGACAGCTACCGCCCTCTATTCTAACGGGTAATCCTCTTCTAACGGGTAATCCTCTTGGCCCCGATACTCCCACTCAGATTGGAGGCTCGCGCCGAGGGATCTCGTGACCACGAGGATGAAAAGCCCCAGGAAGGCCAGGTCAGGTACAGAGAGGCGCGCCTACATCCTAATCATATCGCAATGAATGCCACCGCCAGGCCGCAAGTCTCGCTGACAATCCTGGGCTGGCCGCTGACAGCTATCGCTGACAGCTATAAGACCCAGACTCTGCCCGGTGACTCTTCGGGCAGAGAGCTCAGGATTACGTCGCGCACGCCATCCCGCCAGAGTTCGCGGGCAACCACGGAGGCGCGCGCCATGCTCGGGCCGGGCTCTACATTGGCGAGAAGCGCCGCGCGCCGGGCATTCTTCGGGATATTGCGGAGCCCGGCGAGGAGCGCCCGGGCGAAGGCTGGAGCATCTATGGTGTGGCCCGGGCCTATGCCAGTGATCTCCGAGAAGACCTCCGGGCGGTGGACGTGCTCCTCGTCTACAGGCTCGCCCAGAGCCCGCAGCCCGCCCACGGCGACCACGAGCGTCGCCCCCTCGGGGAGGAGCGGCTCGTGTGATGCAGTACCCTTTGTTGGGCGGCGGCGGGAGCCGTCGGCCTCCACGAGCGCCACCCCGCGGTCAGGAACCAGGGCAGGTATCCACGTGGGCTCGACACCCCCTATCCTCTTCTTCGAGAGCATGGCGCTCCCGGCGACGGCGGCTCCTTCGCCGCTGAGAGCGTCCGCGACCTCCGCGCGTAGCTCTTCTTTGTCTTCGGAGACCAGGATACGGCCTACTCTCTCAGCCTCGCTCAGGGACATCTTCGTCGTCGGGGCGACGAGGACAGGTACCTCCGCCTCTCCAAGCTCGCGGGCTATCTGGAGGATCGCGCTGGATTTCCCCCCGGCTCCCACAAAGGCCACGATGTCGCCGGCCCCGATCTTCAAAGCCCTATAGAGTTCCAGATCTCCTCCCGACCGCTAGTCCTCTACCCGAACAGAAAGCGCCGGGCGAAGTATCTATAGTACACCAGTACAACACTACAAGTGCTCTATGCTATCTTGAGTGTAGGAGAAGATTACGGGCGTAAAGGTAAGGGTACTATGGTGATGGGTATCCGGGTTTGAGAGGAAGGGCAGGCTCATGGCGCAGCAACAGGAACGCGTAGAGAGGTTCTCTAAGGAGTTGAGAGAGGGTCCCCCGGTCTCCGACCGGAGCATCAAAGAGATATTAGACACCCTCCGGCCCCAGCTGCAGGAGCTTGTCAACAAGCAGGTTGCGTTGGCCCGCGCGGAACTCACCCCGGTCGTCAGGAAGGCTGGTATTGCCATCGGTCTTCTGGCCGTCGGGGCGTTGTTCATGCTCCTGTTCCTGGTCTTCTTCTGGCTGACCGGGATGTACATCATGTGGTATGCGGGCTTCCCTTTGTGGGCCGCCGCGGGGATCATCACTGTTATACTGCTGGTGATCGGAGGTATCCTTGCCGGCATGGGAGCGGGCAGGTTGCGGACGCTGAACCCCAGGCCCGAGCGTACGCTGGCCGCCCTCCGGCAGAACATAGATTGGTTGAGGGGGCAGCTTAAGCCGTGAGCGAGAGACCGGAACGCATAGAACGGGAGATGTTCGAGATCCGAACCCGTATGTCTCCAGATATGACAGACCTGCGCAGGCACATCGAGCCCCAAGTCGTCGCCGAGCAGGTGAAGCGTACGATCAGGCAGCGCATCCAGGCCACCGTGGAGCGGGTCAAGGCGAACCTCAAGGCCAAACAGCAAGAGTTCGTCGACTCGGCCAAGAGCCAGTTCGACCTGGCCCGCAAGGCCGGCAAGAGCAGGGATGCCGCCCCCCTCACCGACGCCGTGAGGAGCGACCCTCGCCCCCTCGTCCTCTTCTCCGTCCTCCTCGCCATAACCCTGTTTATGGCCCGCAAGATCACCGGCGGACGGGACGACGACCGGGGCTAGAGCGCCCGCTCACGTACACTTCCAACCCGTCGGCGGCGCCGCCGGCGACATGACCCTCGCAGCCCTGACCGCGGCGGGTGCTCCTCTCGAGGAGGTCTCCCGCCAACTGGAAACACTGAACGTACCGTTCGTGCTTCGCGTGGAGAACGCAGAGGTCAGCGGCGCGCGGGCGCTCCGCGTAACGGTCGAGCACCCCGAGCAGCATGCCCACCGCACCTTTGCCGATATCCGACGATTAGTGGAGAGCGCCGGCCTTCCGGAGCGGGCTACGCGAAGGTCTGTAGCAACTTTCCGGCTCCTGGCCGGGGCCGAGGGCGCGGTGCATGGGCGCCCGCCGGAGGAGGTTGCTTTCCACGAGGTCGGGGCGGTGGACTCCATCGTCGACGTAGTCGGGAGCTGCGTGGCGCTCGAACTACTCGACGTGGACACCGTGAGTTGCGGTCCCCTACCGATGGGGAGCGGCACCGTCGCCTCCGCCCACGGCCCTCTACCAGTCCCCGGACCCGCGACCCTGGAGATAGTAAAGGGCTCTCGTATACGCTGGACCGAGGAGCCCATTGAGACGACGACCCCGACCGGCGCGGCCCTTATGGCGAGCCTTACAGGAGGAGAGTTTACCGAGGCCGCTCCTCCCATGACGCCCCGCGCTATCGGTTACGGGGCCGGAAGGGCCACGCTGCGGCACGCCCCGAACCTCCTGCGGGCCGTGGTCGGCGAGTTGGAGGATGAGGTCGGCGACGTGGAGCTACTGGAGGCTAACGTAGACGACGCGCCGGGCGAGATCCTCGGGGCGGCAGTCGAGAAACTGCTCTCCTCCGGCGCTCTGGACGCCTGGCTGGAGCCCATAGTTATGAAGAAAGGCCGCGGCGCGTATAAGCTCTGCGCCCTCGTGAAGAGCAACTACCGCGAAAGGCTTGCCCGTCTACTAATGCGCGAGACCGGGACCTTGGGGGTCCGCCATCATCGCGTGGGGCGCATGATCGCCGAACGGCGCGTCGTAGAGATCGAGTTGCCGTATGGCAATTGCAGGGTGAAAATCGGAAGCCTCGACGGGGAGGACTTCGTCGCGGCACCCGAGTACTCAGACGCTGCCCGGCTCGCCGGAGAGGCCGGTCTCCCTCTACCCCGCGTCTACTCGGACGTTCGTGACGCCTACGAGAGTTGGTAGCAGCCAACTATCAGTAGTCAACAAAACTGAGTGATCTACAGGCAGAAGTCGGCAACTATGCCGCAGTCCTTTTTCCTTTGGTTTGGCGCTGAGCCTCATATCAACTGAAACGCTGAGAGTCGATAGCTGCAAAATAAAAGGGCCGGGAAGACCCCGGCCCCATGCTACTGTTAGGCTATTTATCAGGCGGGGGTAACGTTCTCCGCCTGCATGCCCTTCTTGCCGCGGGTCGCCTCGTAGGAGACCTTAGCCCCCTCTTCGAGGGACTTGAACCCGCTGCCGGCTATCCCGGTGTGGTGCACGAAGAGGTCTTCGCCTCCCTCATCCGGGGAGATAAAGCCGTAGCCCTTCTCGTCGTTGAACCACTTGACCGTTCCCTGGGGCATACTCGAGCCCACCTTTCTCTTCTCCGGGCCGTATCAAGAAAGCGCCGCCCTAGTCCAACGGGCGGCGCTTCATGACCGTAACCCACTTTCGACTGCGCCCAGCAGTATACAAAAACGGCGGCGTCAAGTCACCTTGGGCGTGTTACTCCGGGAAGCTCGACTCCAGCAGGGCGGCGCAGTTCTCGTAGACCTCGACCGCGCCCGCCTCGCGCAGGTCTTCCTCATCGAATGCCCCGCCGGAGAGTACGGCGATGGTACGCACGCCGGCCTTGCTCGCCGCCTCGACGTCCCAGATAGAGTCGCCGACGGAGACGGTCTCCTCGGGAGAGGACCCGGCGCGGCGCAGCGCCTCCTCGAAGATGTCGGGGGCTGGTTTGGACTCCTCAACGTCGCTGGAGTTGATGACGCCGGAGATCTTACCCTCCGCCTCCAACAACTCCATGTGGTGCTCCAGCTCCTCCGGCTTGGCGCTGGTCACGAACCAGACATCATAGCCCCGCTCGACCAACGAGGCTATTAACTCCTTCGCGCCCGGGAGCGGGAAGCCGTGCCCCTGCATCTCCATATAGATCTCACCGTGCAACTCGTTCGCTTTCTGTTGGGTATCCTCGCCCTCGACGAAGAGCGGCACCAGCTTGTCCGATCCCTTGCCGATCTGCTTGTGTATGTCCACTCGCGGCGCCCGGCTATCCAACTGCTCGAACGCCCGCGCCCAAGCCTCCGTGTGCAGATAGTTGGTATCCATCAACGTTCCATCGATATCGAGCACTACTACCTTCGCCACTCTGCAAACCTCCTCGTTTATCGAACCAATGGCTTAGAATGTCCACATGAACGATACAGGAAACACGCGGGTACAGACTCATGCCAGCGCCGGTTACGATGCTCTCAAAGAGGGCGCCGCGCTAATAGATCGTTCCGGCAGAACCGTACTCCGGCTCTCCGGCAAGGATCCGGTGGGAATGCTGAACGCCATCCTTACCAACGAGGTGCCAAAAGACGCCCTCGGCGTCTACGCCGCGCTCCTGAACCCCAAAGGACGCATCCAGACAGACCTGCGCGTACTTAAGGCGGGCGGAGACGTCCTCGTAGACACCGAGCCCGAAGGCGCTGCGGCCGCGAAAGAGATCCTGAGTCGCTACGCCCCCTTCTCCCGCGTCAGGGTCAAAGACCTCTCCGAAAATGACGAGCCCTGGGGCGTACTCGGCCTCTACGGTCCTCGCGCAGCCAAGCTCCTCGGCGACCTCCAACTCGCCGAGCACCAGTCGAAGGAGTTGGAGATCGGGGACACACCCCTGCTCGCCGCCGGCGTCGCCGTGCCGGTAGCGGGACTCGACCTGATAGGGCCATCAAGCACCCTCGAAGCCGCGAAGGATCACCTCCTCGGCCTCGGAGCTGTTCTCGCTGTCCCAAACGCCTACGAGGCTGCCCGCATCGAGGCGGGCATCCCCCGCTTCGGCGCGGACATCACCCCCGAGAACTTCCCCGGCGAGACCGGCATCCTCAACCGCGCCGTCAGCTTCAAGAAGGGCTGCTACCCCGGCCAGGAGACCGTCGCGAGGATGCACTACCGCGGCCACCCGAACAAGACGCTTCACCGCCTCATTGTTGAGGGAGCTCTCACCTCCCCCGGCACAGAGATAACCCAGGGTGGCAAGACAGTCGGTATGATCACCAGCGTAGCTCCCTTCCCCTTACACGGCCGTACCCTGGCCCTCGGCTACCTCTCCCGCACCGCCAAAAAGGACGCCCCACTACACGTAGGAGAGTCGGTCATCCTATCGGCATTATAGGGAATTATTGGGAACGATTGTCAATAACTCGTTCCCTGGGAACGCCTCGTGTTACAAGCTATCCTCTTCTGAGTACTCTTGCAAACCATTCCCACGTAAACTATCCCAGATACGCATTCTGTCGATAATCTCCATAAATAAGCCTATTCTCGGAATTTTCAAGAAAAGTTACTGGTTCTAGTTTCACGGTGTTGGCGGGGGTTTGTGCTATTATTAGGTGTGGTTAGAGTAGCAAAGTCTCATTGTATTACGGTAGGGGTTGGATGTTAAAGATAGAGAACTTACACGCGGAGATCGACGGGAACGAGATCTTGAGGGGTTTGGACCTTGAGGTCGGTGAGGGTGAGATCCACGCGATCATGGGTCCTAACGGATCTGGCAAGAGCACGCTCTCGAACGTCCTCATGGGCCATCCGCGCTACGAGGTCACCGGCGGCAGCATCACCTTCCGCGGTCAGGACGTCATGGAGTTAGAGGCTGACGAGCGGGCCAGGCTCGGGATGTTCCTCGCCTTCCAGTACCCGAGCGAGGTGCCGGGTGTAAGCGTCGCCAACTTCCTGCGGACTGCGGTCAATGCTGTGCGCGAAGAGGAGCTCTCCGTCATGGAGATGTACAAGCTCTTGCAGGAGAAGATGCGCGTAATGGAGATGGACCCCAGGTTCGCCGAGAGGTATCTAAACGAGGGGTTTTCGGGCGGCGAGAAGAAGCGCAACGAGATCCTTCAGATGCTCATGCTGGAGCCCAGGCTCGCGATCATGGATGAGACCGACTCGGGGTTGGACATCGACGCTTTGCAGGTCGTCTCGAAGGGCGTCAACGAGCTTCGGGGGCCGGAGTTCAGTGCGGTAATTATCACGCATTACAACAGGATACTGCGGTATATTGAGCCGGATCACGTCCACGTCATGTTGAATGGGCGGATTGTCACCTCGGGCGGTAAGGAGCTTGCCCTGGAGCTGGAGGACAAGGGATACGACTGGGTGCGGCAGGAGTTCGGCTCCGTCGCCTAAAGAGACGTCAAGGTTACAGGAGGAGTAGCAAATGCCTGAAGACAGGACGATCCAGGAGCTTGGGCTCGACGAGTACAAGTTCGGATTCAACGACCCGGAGGAGTACTTCTTCAAGACCCCGAGAAAAGGGATAGACCCAGAGATCGTCGCCATGATCTCCAAGCACAAGAACGAGCCGGAGTGGATGCTGGAGTTCCGGCTCAAGGCGCTCGAATCGTTCTTCGAGAAGCCGACCCCGCAGTGGGGCGGCAACCTGAACGAGTTGGACTTCGATGAGATCTACTACTACATCCGGCCGATGGAGAACCAGGGCCGCTCCTGGGACGACGTGCCGGAGGACATCAAGAACACCTTCGAGCGCCTCGGCATCCCGCAGGCCGAGCGCGAGACGCTCGCGGGCGTGGGCGCCCAGTACGAGTCCGAGGTCGTCTACCACTCCTTGAAGGAGGAGTGGGACAAGGCCGGCGTCGTGTTTATGGATATGGACAGCGGCCTGCGCGAGCACGAAGACCTCGTGCGCGAGTACTTCGGCACCATCATCCCGCCGGACGACAACAAGTTCGCGGCGCTCAACTCGGCGGTCTGGTCGGGCGGCTCGTTCGTGTACGTCCCGCCGGGGGTCCACATCGACATCCCGTTGCAGGCGTACTTCCGCATCAACGCGGAGAACATGGGCCAGTTCGAGCGGACGCTCATCATCGCCGACGAGGGCTCCTACGTGCACTACATCGAGGGCTGCACGGCGCCCACGTACACCACCAACTCGCTCCACTCGGCGGTCGTCGAGCTCATAGCCAAGCCGAACGCCCGCATCAGGTACTCGACCATCCAGAACTGGTCGCACAACACCTACAACCTGGTCACCAAGCGGGCGGTCGCCCAGGAGAACGCCACCGTCGAGTGGGTGGACGGCAACCTCGGGTCCAAGCTCACGATGAAGTACCCGGCCGTGTACCTCACCGGCGAGGGCGCGCGCGGCGAGATCCTCTCGGTCGCCTACGCGGGCGACGGGCAGCACCAGGACGCGGGCGGCAAAGTCGTCCACGCCGCGCCCAACACTTCAAGCCTCATCACCTCGAAGTCAATCTCCAAGGGTACGGGCAGGTCCACTTATCGTGGCCTCCTGAAGGTACACGAAGGCGCTGAGAACTCCAAGAGCCGGGTGGAGTGCGACGCGCTCTTGCTGGACGAGAATGCACGGACGGATACGTATCCGTACATCGAGATCGAAGAGAAGAAGGTCAACACCGAGCACGAGGCGACGGTCTCGAAGGTCGGTGAGGACCAGCTCTTCTACCTGATGAGCCGCGGGCTCTCGGAGGAGGAGGCCATGGCGATGGTGGTCAACGGCTTCATCGAGCCGATCGCCAAGGAGCTTCCGCTGGAGTACGCCATCGAGTTGAACCGCCTGATCCAGCTGGAGATGGAAGGCTCGGTCGGCTAAAGAACAGTTATTTGTAGAACTTAGCGCAGGTTTGGTGGGGCGGGCTCTCATGGAGTCCGTCCCTTTTTTCGAGAGACGAGGGATACATGCAGCAGCAGGAAGTACCGGAGATACTAAAGAGCAAGGGCATCAGTGCCGAGGCGGTCGAAGCACTCAGCCGCTTCAAGGGGGAACCGGCGTGGCTCGCCGAGAAGCGTCTCGATGCGTGGCGCGCCTTCGAGAAGCTACCGATGCCTAGCTTGCGCGACGAGGCGTGGCGCTACACGGACATCTCCGACGTCAGGATGGAGGACTTCCTCCCCTATGCCCCGAGCCCGGACGTCTCTAGCGAGGGCGACCTGCCCGAGGCTGTCCAGAGGCTCATAGAGGAGGGCGAGGAGAACTCCGCCCTGCTGGTACAGCACAACTCCGAGACGACCTACTCGCGGGTTGACGAGGAGCTCTCGCGCAAGGGCGTCGTCTTTACCGACCTGCACACCGCGCTCGCCGAGCACGAGGAGATCGTGCGGGAGAAGCTCTTCAAGCTCGTGCCCGAGGACTACGACAAGTTCGCGGCTCTCTCGGCGGCGGCGTTCTCCGGCGGGTCTTTCCTGTACGTGCCGCGCGGGGTCCAGGTGGAGGTCCCGATCCAGAGCTACAGATGGCTCGACGTGGCGGGCTCAATCATACCGCGCACGCTGGTCGTCATCGAGGAGGGTGCGTCGGTTACGTACATCGACGAGTACGCGTCGGCCGACGACGAGGAGCCCGCTTTCAGCAACGGGGCGGTGGAGCTCTTCGTCGGCGAGGGTGCGAACCTGCGCTACGTCTCCTTGCAGAACTGGGAGCGCAACGTGCTGCACTTCAACACCATCCGCTCCTCCACGGGGAAGGACGCGACGATCAACAGCCTCGTCGTCGCTTTGGGCTCACAGCTCAGTCGTACAAACGTAGAGGCGGGACTCACGGCTTCCGGGAGCGATTCGGAGATGCTCGGGCTGTACTTCGCCGACCAGAACCAGGTCCTTGACCATCACACGCTGCAGGACCACATCGCCCCGAACGCCCACTCGGACCTCGTGTACAAGGGCGCTCTGCGCGACGAGTCTCTCGCCGTGTTCAGCGGGCTTATCCGGGTCGAGCCGGGGGCGCAGAAGACGGACGCCTATCAGACCAACCGGAACCTTATCCTCGGTACGGACGACGCTTTCGCGGTGAGCCTGCCGCGCCTGGAGATACTGGCCGACGACGTGAAGTGCTCCCACGGCTCGACGACGGGACAGGTGGACGAGACGGAGCTCTTTTACTTGATGAGCCGGGGTATACCTCGACGGGAGGCCGAGAAGCTCGTGGTGTTCGGGTTCTTTGGCGAGATCACCAGCCGCGTCCCCCTCAAGGGCCTCAAGGAGAAGCTCGACCGGGCTATCGAGGGCAAGATCGGCATGGGCTTCAACGAGCGGGCGGCCTAAGAGAGATGCCCGAGTTCCATAAGCTGGCAAAGGCCGACGAGGTCGCCCCCGGCGAGGTGAAGCAGTACCAGATCGAGGGGCGTCCGGTAGCTCTATGCAACGTGGACGGTGAGCTCTACGCCTTCGAAGATGTCTGCACCCACGCCTTCGCCCACCTCAGCGAGGGCGGGCTGGAGAGCGGGCAGATCAAGTGTCCCCTCCACGGCGCGAAGTTCGACGTAAAGACCGGCAAGGCCCTAAGTCTCCCCGCCGTAAAAGCCGTCCCCACCCACGAGCTCAAGGTCGAGGACGGAAACGTCTACGTCGCCCTGAACCCCAAGCGCGTGAAGATCGGGGGCGGCAGGGGCCGCAGGAGGTAGCAACTTGCTGCTCGAAGGCTCCTGCCACTGCGGGTCGGTCAGGTTTCGGGTCGAGTCGGAGACGCCGTATCCGTACCAGGCCTGCTACTGCTCTATCTGCCGCAAGACGGCGGGCGGCGGCGGGTACGCCATCAACCTCGGGGGCTCTTACGAGACCTTGGAGGTCGAGGGAGAAGAGAACCTCTCCGTCTACAACGCGAAGCTCTATGATGTTGGGGAGCCGGACGAGGTCGAGACGAGCCCGGCGGAGCGCAACTTCTGCGGGCTCTGCGGGAGCGCGCTGTGGCTCTACGATCCGAGCTGGCCGGAGCTCGTCCACCCCTTCGCCTCGGCGGTTGACACCCCGCTCCCGAAGCCCCCGGAACACGTCCGTCTGATGCTCAACTACGCCGCGCCCTGGTGCGAGATCCCCGATGACGGCACCGAGCGTCACTTTCCCGAGTTCCCCGAGGAATCCCTGGAGGAGTGGCACCGCCGCCACGGTCTACTCGAGTAGCGTAAAAGCAGGCTGCCGTACACGCTTAGGCTGATAAAATCGTTGGCATGATTCAGGATCTCTACAAGGAGATAATCCTCGACCATTACAAACGACCCCGTAACCGGGGCGAGCTGAAGAACGCCGACCTCGAGGAGCGCCTGAACAACCCTCTGTGCGGCGACGAGGTGACGGTCTACGCCAACCTGCGGGACGGCAGGTTGGACGAGGTTGCCTTTACGGGGCGCGGTTGTTCAATCTCCCAGGCCTCCGCTTCCATGCTCGCCGAGCGCCTCCTGGGCAAGAGCCGCGAGGAGGCCGAGAAGGAGATCAAAGCCTTCCTGGAGATGATGCGCACAGAGGAGAGAGAGGATCTCGGGGACCTCGCGGCGCTCAAGGGCGTCGTGCAGACCCCCAACCGCATTCGATGCGCCACACTCGCCTGGGACGCCTTCAGGCGGGGGTTGGAAGGCGAGACGGGCGCGTAAACCGCCGCCCCGCTCAAGGCCCTACGCGTAGCCGTAGAGGTATGCGGAACCCTGCTGGCAGAGTGACGCTTTTAAGGCGACCAGCTTGATCCTGGCTGCTGTTCTGGTCACTGCTGGTGGCTTGATCGCCTGTACGTCCCGCCAGGAGGAGCAGGGTCTCCGTGTGATCTCCGCTTGTCAGGGAATGACCTCATATTTAGAAGAAGCCCGGAATGGTCCCGACGAAGTTCGACAACTCTCTGGTGAGAGCATGTTGTAGATGCTTACCGGAGGACTGCGTCTCCGGGAGCGACCGTATTCCAGGAACCCATTCGCGACCTCGAACGCCTCTCGGAGTCGGTGGATGTCCTGGACGGCTCCAGCGTTAAGCGAATCATCAAAGAAGCATTCAGGAGAGTTCGGCTACGCTATCTGGCCCCGACACCACCGTCTGTACCTTCGTCGTGGACGACCGCCGGCGTCTTTCGTGCGGCAGTACAAGAGCGGCGTCACGGGTTTTAGCACCGGCTCCGGCAAGATCCTGCTCTACCTCGACCCGGAGGGCGACTGGCAGGATTGGGTGCCTTACGTGCTTGCCACGAGTACCATCAGTATGATCTGGTCGATTACCTGGTATCGAGGGTAGCGCAGACTCATTCGCCCGTCTGGTTTACCCTGAAAGGTCGCCTCGCTGATGCCCGAGCAGGAGTCCGAGCAGTGGGAGATCATGCAAGAGGACCTGGACGCCACGTCCCTGCAAAGGCAGCAACGGTATATGTTCGGTCTCGGCGGCACACCGCGCTGGACCGGTTACACGATCGGCTTTCACATAATGCAGAGATACCTGCAAAATCACCCCAACACTGACGTCGAAGAATGGACTGATAAGGACGCGTGCGATCTCCTGGCAGAGAGCGAATACTCGCCCGACCCTTAGCCTTCGCCGGCAGCCTTCGAATCTTCAGGTCTTCGAGTAGTTGGAAACCTCGACGAGGTTACCGTCCGGGTCCCGGAAGTAAACGGACTCCATCGGCCCCATCGCCCCGGTACGCTCGACGGGTCCTTCGATGACCTCAACCCCGCACGAGGCCAGATGCTCCGCCACGCCTTCGAGCGGTACATCGGTTATAAGGCAAAAGTCCGCCGAGCCCGGCACGGGTTTTCGGGCTTTTGGTTCGAACTCTTTGCCGGTCTCGTGCAGGTTGATCTTCTGCTCCCCGAACCTGAGAGCCTTCCGCCCGCCCCCGAACTCTTCGGTCTCCATCCCGAGGACGCGTGAGTAGAAGTCGCAGGTCGCTTCGATATCGCGGACCGTAAGAACGAAGTGGTCGATCCTTTCCACCCTCATGGATACCGCCCTTCTAGCCAAAGATCCCAACGAGGGCGCAGGGACTGCCGAGGAGGAAGGAGAGGGTGAAGGTCAAGGTGAAGAAGACGTTCTCGTCGGAGGTGTAAGTGTAGAGGCGCTTGTAGTGAGGAACGAGGAGGATGGATGAGACGGCGATGCCACCCATCAAGACAGCGGTCACGCGAAGGACGTTGAGGGTGCCCATCCGGAGGATGACGCCTTCGGAGTTGAGGAGCAGCAGGCCGAACCAGTCCATCGTGAGCATGGCCGACATACCGAAGAGAGCCAGGAGCGCGTAGAGGATAGGCCGAGGGTAGAGCGGCCCCCGGACGTAGGCGTGAAGCTCGTCCTCACTGTTCGAGAACAGCGTCCTGGCCGGACGGCGCAAGAGCTTTGGGCGGCTTTTGAGAAACTTCCGGGAGGGTTTCATGATCCGCGTATAGTAACCTACGGTCTCCGGAAGCGTGGCAAGAACGAAGAAAGCCTCCCTCGGAGTGGATGGTTTGGCCCGTGTAGAGGCTGACTCCTCTCCCGCAAGAAACGCCACGAGCCTTGCGGCGTCCTCGGGCTGGCCCACGCGGCCCGCCGGAAACTGCGACGACAGCTGGCCGCTTCAGCTCCTCACCCATCCAATCGTGTCGGTCGGGCCAGGGTTGACGGCGTTTACCCTGATCCCTTATGCCCGGCCTCTGCCGCGAGCGTCCGGGCCGCCTCGATGGCTCCCTTGATCGCGACCTAGGACAGCTCCCCCGGCATCGGCCCGAGCGAGTGCCCGCTCGTAAGGTTGATGATCCTCCCGTGCTCTCCCTCGAACCGCCGGGCGAACCCGACGCTCAAGAGAGCGGTAGCCCGGAGGTTGAACACGTAGTGGGCGTCGAGGGTAACAGCATCCAACTCCTCGAACCCGTCCCATATCGAGTAGGTGGCGTTGTTTACGAAGATCGAAGGCGCTTCGAGCCGTTGTGTAGCGGCATCCAGCAACCGGTCAGGGGACTCGGGCAGGGAGAGATCCAGTTCCATCGCCTCCGCCCGGGCTCCCGCACCGCGCACCTCCTGGAGCAGAGCCTCCGGCCTATTCCTATTATTGGACCATCTCGTCATCGTAGGCGCTCCAGTAGGTGAAGAAGACGTCCGCACCCTTTTGCGGCGAGCGCCTGACAGATCGCCGTCCCTATAGCCCGGCGCCGGCGCGCCCCTGTTACCAACGCCACGCGTCCGCTCAGGCTGTCCGCCGCTGTTTCGTAGGGTCTGCGCGTCGGTTCATCGCCCCTCATGAGGTGTCTGGACGACCGTCGAAAAGCTTACCGGCGTATTCCTCGATCAGGGGCCGGTGGACCACCTTCGTCAGCCAGGGCTCCGGTACCCCTTCCTCCCCGTAGAAGGCGCCCGCGAGCTGCCCGTAGACGGCGGCGGTCGTGTCCACGTCGTCGCCGAGATTCGCTGCCAGAAGGCAGCCCTCCTCAAACGAGTCGCTCCTGTAAAAGGCCCAGAGCGCCGCCTCCAGCGAACGCACCACGTATCCCGAGCCCTTTATCTCCGGCGGCTCCTTGCGCTTGAACGAGCCGGACGCGACATCGTCTATCTCCGGCGCGAGCGGTCTCTCTTCCCAGCACCCGGACACCGGACAGTACCGCTCGGAGAGTAGCTCCTCTTTACCGGCCCCGTTCGCAGTACCGACCAGCAGGGCACCGAGATACCGGCAGGCGTCCACGGCGTTCTCGGCCCCGTGAGTCGTCCGCGAGCTCTCCGCAGAGCGTTCGATGGCCTCCTCAGCATGTTGGGCGAAGAAGAGCGGGACTGGCGCGAGGCGCATGATCGAGCCGTTACCGGCCGTCTCAGGGCCGGTAGGACCGCAGTACGGTTCGCGGATCTCCTCGAACCGCAAGATGGCTCCCCTCGTCGTGTTGCCGATGCCGAAGCACTCCCCCGTGCTGCTCAGGTGACCCTCCCGGAACCAGCGCAGGTACCGTTCGAGTTGGTCCACAGGATCAAAGCCTCGTTTCTCGACAAGGCTCTCCGCCAGGCACAACGCCATCGAGGTGTCGTCGGTCCAGTAACCAGCATCTAGGCCGTGAGAACCGCCCTCAATCATACCTTCGATGGGCACGAAAGACCCGGGCGGCATGCCCTCCAAAGGCGCACCGAGCGCGTCCCCGGCTGCCAAGCCCAGGAGAGAACCCCTGTAGCGCTCAAGCGGTTCCACTTACTCTCCCTGTTATCAGGATGCTTTGATCTCCTGTATAACTCCGTCGAACGTTTCGAGCAGCTGTTTCAATGCAGTCTCATCGTTGAGGGAGGACAGAGAAACTTTGGGTCGTCGGGTGATGCCATCGGCGGGTACCGACACACCTGGGATGGAATTCAACCACTCTAACAGCTCCAATCTTTTTTCTTCAGGTTCAAAGGGGGGTTTGTATTGATAGTACTGGAAATAGAACTCAAACACCCCATATGTCCACACTGCAAAAAGCTGATGCTTACGCCCCTTGTGCATTAGCATAGGGACAAAAGAGCCACTTGTCTTTCCTTCACCCCACCAGATGTAGGTAGCCCTAGATGTGTGTTGCGTGGTTTAGGAGTAGAAAGGGGGCCATCCGACTCCC
>JADDPM010000291.1 GCA_016781885.1 Rubrobacter sp. | reverse complement strand
CGGTTGTGCCGGCTGTACCATCGTCTCTCCGCTCACGCTGACGAACTGTGCTGGCTGTGCCATCGTCTCCCCGCTCACGCCGACCAAGAGGCCGATCTCCACCGCCAACACCACCAACACCGCCGCCAACTGCAGGCTCCTCGTCATGCCTGCTCTCGGAAGAACCGCTCAACTCATCTTCGTCCCTTTCGTACGGGGGGCAGAGCTTGCGTGGCGTTGGTCTCGATCTGAGCAAGATGAGGTACGCTCCATCTTCATCGGGTGTGCGCGGGAGGTAGGTCGGCGCAGTAAGCGTACGTAACGATGGCACCGGGCGAGCTGGTCGATGGATTGGATCCAATAACTACCCACCCGGCTGGATGGGTTGGGCCGTTTTCCGGATCCGTGTTTTCGTCTACTCGGCGGTCAATGTAGATGTTCAAGTTAGCGTTGACGTCGTGGTAGCCTCCGCTCACAGCCACATCTCCGGGGTCGCAGTAAGCTACCGCGCCGTCGCCGAAACCCGGTTTTACTTCCTTGAATACCGAGACGGTATAGATCTGGCTCGGCAGGAACGCGGTCGAATCCTTGCCGTCTAGCTCGTCGGCTGAGAGGTTGGTGGCCGTGCCAGCAGCAGCGTTCACCTTCAGAGGGGGCTTCTCTTCGGCCACATTCAGGTTGAGGGCGGTGGCGGCGGACTCGGTGCTCTGGTTGACCAATGTAAGTGCGGGCCCCGCTATGGAGGCGGTGAGCTTGCTGACCCTGTCTGCCCCGTTGGCCTTGCCCAAGATGAAGTTACCCCCCGTGGCGCTAAGGGCCGTCGTAGCCACCCCCAACACCAGCGCCATCACCAGCGCGAGACCTAACACCATGGAGGCGGTCCTGCCCACCCACGCTACCTTGCCTAGTGCGCTCCTGACCATGTTCTGTTCTCCTTTGTTAGGGGGCGGAGGAGGAGCTTCCCCCGCCCCTGCTTGCTATAACATCCTAAGTATCCAGGAGGCGCAGAGACGAGCGCATCCCCCAAATGAGCTAGTTTCGGATCTTTTTTGCACCCACCAGCGCCAACCCGAACACCATGGAGGTGGTCCTGCCCACCCACGCTACCTTACCGAAG
>JADDPM010000290.1 GCA_016781885.1 Rubrobacter sp. | reverse complement strand
TTCTCGCACCTGTTTCCGGGGGTGGCGGGGCTCCACCCTTCCTCGTTCAACCGGCGGGTGAGGAAGCTTAGGCGCTTCTTGGAACCTCTGCGGCGGGAGATCCTCCCCGAGTTGGTAGGCGAGCCGGAAACCCTGCTTGTGGACTCGACATTGCTGGAAGTTCTCCATCCGCGTCAAGTTTCTCAGTCGGCGGGCTTTGCGGGAGCCGGGTGGGTAAGGTGGGGCTCCTTCTCGGTCTACGGGGTGAAGCTGCACCTGTTGTGCGCCACCAACCGGGTGCCCCTCTCCTACGAGCTCACCCCTGCCAACGTCGCGGACATCTCCCTGACCGAGGAACTCATCGCTGAGGCGGCTTTGGGGGAGGGGATAGCGAGGAGGCTCTTGGGAGACCTGGCCTACAGCAGCGAGAATCTGAGGGAGGCCTTGGCCGAGGTTGGCATCCTTTTGGCGACCGAGCGAGCCGAGCGGCGGCGCGGAGTGAGGCAACACATAGAGATCGCTCTTTCGAGCCTCAAGAGAGTCTTTGGCCTGGGCGAGACTTTGGCCACCACGCTCATTGGGCTGGCTACCAGAATCGCGGCGAAGATAGCAGCTTACACCTACGCTTTTCTGGTCAATAGGGTGCTGGGGCGCCCTCAAGGTCACATCAAGGAGTTGTGGGCTTGAGAACCTGACAACAGACATCTAGGAGCTCCGGCCCTTTGGCGTGAGGAGAAACAGAGAGATGGGGCACCGAGGGGAATTGGTACAGCTTGCACCACAACCCGCCTAGTATGCTTGCTTCTGGTGCAAGCCGACTTTCTGCATCAGAAGTCGGTTAGATGCCTCGCCCTCCATCGAGATGCTCGCACCCGAAGTAGCCGACCGGAAAAGCACAAAAAAATCCGAAAAAGTACAAAAAAAAGATACATTTGCCTGATCTGCTCGCCCTGAGGCTTCGTATGTATTAGATGGTATGCCCTGACGGGGGGCATGAACGGAAGGAGGGATGTTGGTTAGGGCAATGAAGGTGCTTCTGGTTTCGGCGATGATGGTCGCTTTGTTGGCCGTGCCGGCACTAGCTCAGCACACTGGGGGCAATGGAGGCAATGGGGGCACTGGCGGCGTCTTTGTCTCGTTGTCGGGTCCGTTGGGCACCGCGAATCTGGAGGCCGGAATCGGTTCAGGCGGGGTGTTCGTCTTCGTGGGTGGTGGTAACTAAGCTCAAGACGGCCCGCGACGTAGAGGGTTCATAGACTGGACCATCGACTCGTAGGCAAGGCCTAGAGAGAGGCGGGCGGGGAGTCTCCTTTTTGGGGCTCCCCGCCTTCTTTTTCGCGTAGACCACGCGAAGGACTTTTGGTGCGGAACGCCTTTGGGGCAATTTCAAGCCCTGAGGACTTTTAGTGCAGGATGCCG
>JADDPM010000042.1 GCA_016781885.1 Rubrobacter sp. | reverse complement strand
TTCGCCCACGAAGATGACTACGGGGGTTTTCCGGGCCGTACGGACGAGTTGGGCGTCGGCGGGGATGGTCAGGTGGGGATCCAGGACGACGCGGGTGACCGGCGGCGGCTCCTCCGGTAGACCGCGCGGGGTGAGGAGCGGATCATCGGCGCGGACGGTGCCGACGCCGACGAGCACGGCCCCGGCCTCGGCGCGCAGGAGATGTGCCCTCTCTCTGGCAGCCTCGCCCGTGATCCATTTACTCTCGCCGCCGGCAGCTGCGATCCTGCCATCCAGGGTAGTCGCGAGCTTGACGTGGACGAAGGGCTTACCCGTAGTCATCAGGTGCAGAAACTGCTCGTTCTGCCTCTCGAAGAGGCCGTCATCGAGGACCTCCACCTCCACCCCCGCCTCGCGCAGGAGATCCACGCTGCGCCCCCGCATCTTCGGGTTGGGGTCGAGGTGACCGGCCACTACACGCCTTACGCCGGCACGGAGAATCGCATCCGTACAGGGAGGCGTCTTGCCGTGGTGGTTGCAGGGCTCTAGAGTTACGTAGAGTTCGCTCCCGCGGGCGGCGGACCCGGAGCCGCTCAGCGCAACGACCTCCGCATGTTCGCCACCGGCGTGCGCATGCCAGCCCTCGCCAACGACCGCGCCGTCGCGCGCTACAACCGCCCCCACCAGGGGGTTGGGCGCAGCCGTATACCGTCCGTGCTCCGCAAGCTCGCGGGCGCGTCGCATAAGAACGTCCCGAACCACGAGTTCCTTTCTCCCATCCGGACTATCACCGTCGGCGCCGGACTACGACCTAGAGGTCTTCACCGGCTCAACCCCCAAGGCTCTCGCCGGGAGTTCGCGGGCTGCCCGGGAAGCTCACGGCCTCCACGGGTTCACCGCCGGTGCGGGAATTTCACCCGCCCCCGAAAGCTACGGAGAATAAGCTACCATACAGAGATCAAGCGGACAAGGAAGGCGTTCGTGGCATCTCTACGCCTCTCCGGCAGCCCGCCTTCCAGCCTCGACGATCTTTCGCATCTCGGTCGCTGGATCTCCCCGGTACACCGCCGAGCCTGCGACGAGCACTCTCGCCCCGGCCTCCACCATCAGGGGGGCCGTCTCAGCGGTGATGCCTCCGTCCACCTGGATTGGCACGTCCGTCATCTCCCGGAGCCTGCGCACCTTCTCGGCCATCTCGAGGATGAATGCCTGCCCTCCAAAGCCCGGATTGACGCTCATGACGTTCACGTAGTCCAGGTACGGGAACGTCCATTCGAGGACCTCCGGAGGGGTAGTAGGGTTCAGGGCGCAACCGGCTTCGAGACCAGCGTCCCGGATCGACGCGAGCGTCCGGTGCAGATGCGTAGTCACCTCCGGCTGGACCGAGATGCTCACGACGCCCGCCGCGACGAAGGCCGGGACGAGAGAGTCCGGCCTCATGACTTGCAGGTGCGCGTCTACCGGCAGGTTCGTGGCGCGCACGAGCGCGGCGGCGACGTCCGGCCCCACCGTCAGATTGGGGACGAAGTGATTGTCCATGACGTCGAAGTGGACAAGTCCCGCGCCTCCGGCCTCCGCCCGTCGGACCTCCTCGGCGAGGTTGGCGAAGTCCGCTGCGAGGATAGAGGGAGCCCCGACCACCCTATCTCCCACGTTACTAAAAAACCCCAAGAGCCCGCACCTTTCTATCCGGGTCGGCGCTTTGCGCTGTAGAAGTGGCTATTCTACAGAAAGGACGACACTTACTGGCGTCCCAGCCTCTCTTTGAGAGACTTCATGGAGGAGGCGATGATGCGGGAGACCTTGCGCTGAGGGAGGCCGAGACGTCTGCCAATCTCCGTCTGGGACACCCGAGCACAACGCACGGCAAGACGCATGGCAAAACGCGCATTCTCGCTCCGGGGTCCCTGGCTTTCCGGGCGGTGCTATCAGTATCCGGGGAGCCGAGCATACGGTTCGAGGCGGCAGGCTAGCCTATACTGCCACCATCGGTTGGTGACCAGGGGAGGGACGTGGTGGCGGACGGCCTGAGGCTGACGCTTGAGATCGTGCCTATGCACATAGCGGATCGAGGCCTTAGCGGCACGCTGCCCAAGGCTCGCTGGGATGGCATCCGTCGCGGGGTGGCCGAGGCGCACGGCTACCGCTGCGCCGCTTGCGGTTTCGGGGGCCGCCGTGAAAGTCCGCTGCAGTGCCACGAGGTATGGGAGTACGACCTCGACACCGTCCGGCCGCCGACGCCAGAGGAGGTCGTCGCCCGCAAGGCCGGGGGCAAGATCCGCTGGTCCAGGGGCAAGGCCCGGGAGTCGGTGCGCCGGGGGGTCAGACGCCTCGTAGATCTCTTACCGCTTTGCGGCCCGTGTCATCGTGCGAAACACTCCGACTGGCCTTGCTACATGTTCCGCCCGGTGCGCGAGTACCTCGCCGCTCAAGGGCGCGATCCGAAACCCGGCGAGCTGCTCCGGGAGACGCTGCTAATCCTAGACCCTTGCGTGGGCGATTCGGAATCCGACGAGCGCCTCCTCTTGATGGCACGGGCGGGCTTCGGTCTACTGGCGGGCAACGCCTCCTTTCGCTCCCGCGACCGCTTCATGGAGGTGAATCGCGACGTTCCCTTGGCGGTCCTCGAGGCCCACTGCCTAGAGGCCTGCGCCCTGCGAGATTCCCGGAGGGACGTCGAGTGGGCTTCCGACTACAACGGCTTCGACCGCTTGGGCGAGGACCCGGAGCAGGAGCCGCAGGCGTAGGGCGGGGCGCTAGCCCCTACCGGGAGACACGACGGACGGCCCTCTTGCCCCGGGATTATAGAAGAGGCTTGGCGGCGTCGTCAGCGTCGTCCTAGCCTCTCTTTGAGAGACTTCATGGAGGAGGCGATGATGCGGGAGACCTTGCGTTGGGGGAGGCCGAGACGTTTTCCGATCTCCGTCTGAGAGAGGTCCTTGTAGAAAAAGAGATAGACGACCTTGCGTTGCAGCTCGCTCAGGGACTCCATGCCCTGTTCGAGAAGGATTCGGTCCTCGATCGGCAGGGAGAACGCCTCGTATTGGAGGCTCTTGATCGCCGAGAGGTTCGGTTCTTCATCCCCCTCCGAACCGCCCGGTGAGTCGAGCGACGCTATGTTCGTGTCGAAAAAGAGCTTCATCACCTCTATCACTCCCTCGGGGGTGACGTTTACCTCCTTTGCTATCTCCTCGATCAGCGGCGGGCGCCCTAGCTCCCCCGTGAGGCGGGTGGTCGCATCGGAAATTCGCGAGTAGAGGCTCCTCGCCCAGCGAGGCTTGCGTACGAGCGCCGTATCCCGGAAGTGATGCCGGAGCTCGCCATCGATCATCGCGTAGGCGTAGGAGCTAAACTTCGCCTTCGAGTCTATCTTGTAGCCGTTGACGGCCTTTATGAGCCCGACGTATCCTACCTGCAAGAGGTCCTCATAAGACTCACCCGAAGAGCTAGAGTAGCGTCGGATGATGTGGTTCAGAATTTTGCCATGCGTGACAAAGATCCGCTCGACCGCCCGCCGGTCACCCTCCTCCCGGTAGGCCCTTATAAGCCGAACGACATGGTCGTTCTCGACGTGTTGAATAACGGCCATCCTGAGTGTTTGGCTCCTCGGGAGTTACTCGATCAGCTCGAAGATCTTGAACATCGGCAGGTACATCGCGACGATAATGCCGCCGACGATGCCGCCGATGACCACGATCATCAGGGGCTCTATGATCGAGGTTAGCGCCTTCACCGCCGCGTCGACCTCGGACTCGTAGAAATCGGCGATCTTGGTGAGCATCCCGTCTATATCGCCCGTCTCTTCACCGACGGCGATCATGCGCGTGACCATCGGCGGGAAGACCGGCTCGTCTTCGAGCGGCTGGTAGATCGGCAGACCCTCCCGGATCGCCTCCCGGCTCTTCAAGAGAGCCTTCTCTATCACCCAGTTCCCCGACGAGGTAGCCGTAACCTCCAGGGCCTGCAAAATCGGTACGCCCGCGGCGCTCAACGTTCCCAACGTCCTGGCGAAGCGGGCGAGCGCAACCTTCTGCAATATGTCCCCGATCTTGGCCGGTATCTTCAGCATCACGGGGTCGACAGCCTTGCGGCCGTTCTCGGTCTTCTTCCACCGAAGGAAGAAGATAACCCCACCGATCAACCCGGCGTAGATGAATACTCCAAATATGCTCGTCAGGATATCCGAGAGGGTCATCGCCATCACGGTCGGCAACGGCAGGTCCCCACCGAGGTCCTCGAACATCTTAGCGAAGATCGGGACTATGAAGATGAGCATGAACGAGGCAGCGAGAATGGCGAGGACGAGCACGACCGTGGGATAGGTCATGGCGCTCTTGACCTTACGCCTGAGCTCCTGGTCCTTCTCGAGCTGGCCGGCGATGCGCAGGAGCACCTCGTCGAGGATACCGCCGATCTCACCGGCGCGAACCATCTCGGTGTAGAGCTTGTCGAAAACCTTCGGGTGCTTCTCCAGGGCCTCCGAGAGCGCGAGCCCCGCCTCGACCTGTTTGCGGACGTCATCGAGTACGTCTTTGAGCTTCTTGTTGTCGGTCTGCTCTGTAAGTACATAGAGGCACCGGACTATAGGGAGGCCGGCGTTGATCATGGTTGCGAACTGCCGCGTGAAGACGACGAGGTCGCCTAGCTTCACCTTCTTGAAGGGCTCGAAGATGTCCTTCTGCCCGACACCCTGTTCCTTGATGTCAATGACGAGGAGGCCCTGCTGCCGTAAGGTCATCGCCACGGCCGACGTGTCGGAGCCCTCGATCTTGTCCTGCAGGATCTCCCCGCTCTTGTCGCGGGCCTTATACGCGAATACCGCCAAGATCAGACTTCCCAGTCCTTAGCGCCGGATCGCCGCGTAACCGGGGCTACCGGACCTCGCCGCCATGCCGCCGCCGTCCCTCCCCGAGGCGGCGCCGCCAGGGCCCATCAGGCGCTTGAGCTCGTCGACGTTGCTAGAGCGTTTCTCAGCCTCTTCGCGCGAGATCGCGTACTTGCGCACCAGCTCGACGAGCGCAGCGTCCATCGTCTGCATCCCGAACTTCCCGCCGGTCTGCATGGCAGAGTAGATCTGGTGGTTCTTCCCCTCCCTAATGAGGTTTCGCACGCCCGGTGTCGGCACAAGTATCTCGCATGCCACGACCCTCCCCTTCCCGTCGCGCGTCGGGATGAGGGTCTGGGTTACTATGCCCTGCAAGGCGTTGGCGAGCTGGGTACGGACCTGGGACTGCTGGTGGGACGGGAAGACGTCGATGATCCGGTCGACCGTCTGCGGGGCGTCCTGGGTGTGGAGCGTTCCGAAGACGAGGTGGCCGGTCTCCGCCGCGCTTATGGCGAGGTGGATAGTCTCGAGGTCGCGCATCTCTCCGACGAGGATCACGTCCGGGTCCTGCCTGAGGACGTGCTTGAGGGCCTGCGCGAAGCTCCTGGTATCCTGGTTTACCTCACGCTGGTTGACAATGCACTTCTTGTGGGTGTGGAGGAACTCTATCGGGTCCTCGACGCTCATGATGTGCTCGTGGCGTTCCCCGTTGATCTTGTCGATCATCGAAGCTAATGTTGTGGACTTGCCGGAGCCTGTCGGCCCCGTCACGAGGACGAGCCCGCGGGGTTTGTCGGCCATCTGCTCTATCGCCTTCGGGAGCCCGAGCTCCGAGAAGCTCTTGATCTTCTCCGGGATCGTCCGGAACGCCGCTCCCATAGAGCCGCGCTGGAAGTATACGTTCACCCGGAACCGGGCGGTACGCGGCAGGGTGTACGCGAAGTCCAGCTCCCACTCGGTCTCGAATCGCTGGCGCTGGTCGTTGGAGAGAATGTCGTAGATCATCTCCCGTGTAACGTTTGGCGTCAGCGGCGGGTAATCGAGGGGCTGCACCTTGCCCTGTACCCGGATCATGGGCGGCAGGCCCACGGTTATGTGAAGGTCGCTTGCGTTGGCGTGGATCGCATCGAACAGGTAGTCGTTGAGCCCGCTCTCTACCATCATAACTGAATGGCCCTCTTTCGGTCGTAGTCCTGTACCGCCGCAATGGTTATCGGCACAACCCTGCCAAAACTTTAGCCTCGCCTGGTCCGGGCCTCCCTAGACTACGGTCCTTAGGATCTCCTCTATGGTCGTCACGCCCTCCGCGGCTTTGAGGAGGCCATCATCCCTCAAGCGAATCAGACCGGCCTGCTCGGCGGCGCGGCCGATCTCGCCAGCGGACTGCCGGCGCAGGATCATGCCCTTTATGTTGTCGTCGACGACCATGAGTTCGTAGAGGCCGACCCTACCCCGGTAACCAGAGTCGCCGCACTTGTCGCAGCCGACGGCCTTGTGGAAGTGGAGCTCCTCGCGAGCATGCTCGAAAGGGAACCCCATCCCGGCCAGGATCTCTTTCTCTATCTCTACCGGCTCCTTGCAATCGTCGCAGAGCTTTCTTGCGAGCCGCTGGGCGATCACGCAGTCTACCGCCGACGCGCTGAGGAAGGGTTCCACACCCATGTCCGTGAGACGGGAGAGAGCGCCGGGGGCGTCGTTGGTGTGGAGCGTTGCGAGAACCATGTGGCCTGTGAGTGCAGCCTCCACGGCGATCTTGGCCGTCTCGAAGTCCCGGATCTCACCAATCATCACTATATCCGGGTCGGCCCGCAGGATGCTCTTGAGCGCCGAGGCGAACGTAAGTCCGGCCTTCGGGTTCGTCTGAATCTGGTTGATGCCGTGCATCCGGTACTCGACCGGGTCCTCGACGGTGATGATGTTCTTCTCGGGGGAGTTTAGCTCGTTGAGCGTGGCGTACAGGCTCGTGGACTTACCGCTACCGGTTGGTCCCGTGACCAGAATGGCCCCGTATGGTCTCCGGAAGATCTCCTCGTACTTCTCATACACCTTTGGCGGGAAGCCAAGCTTGGTGAGCTGCACGGCTGCATTCGAGGTTTCGAGTAACCTCAACACGAGCTTCTCACCGTAGACGGTCGGCAGGCTGGCGACGCGCAGGTCTATCTTGTGGCCGCCGAGCCTCACGGAGAAGCGCCCGTCCTGGGGCACCCGCTTCTCGGCGATGTCCAGGTTCGCGACTATCTTGAGGCGTGCAATAACGCCATTTTGCAGCTTGGGAGGTATGGACATGGCCTCGCGCAGCACACCGTCTACCCGCATCCTGACCACGAGCTCGCGGGCCTGCGGTTCTATGTGGATGTCCGAGGCCCCGTCGCCGACGGCCTGCTGCAAGATCGAGCTGACCAGCTTGATGATCGGCGCCTCGTCCGGGCTCGCGCCGACTCCGAGGTCGAGCTCGCCGTGGTCCTGCTCGACCAACTCCCTGCCGGCCTCTTCGAGGAACTCCGAGACCTCCTCACTCATCGCGAAGATCTTATTGTGGACTCGCTGAATCTCGTCTTCGAGGGCGACGACGGGCGTGATCGGGTAACCGGTTATCATCGTCAGATCTTCTAGCGCGAAAATGTTGGTCGGGTCGCTCATCGCCACCACGAGGCGGTTGTTCTCGATCCGCAGAGGCACTGCTCCGTGCTTGCGCAGGACCTTCTGCTCTACGAGGGTGGCGACGCCCTTGTCCACGTCGCGCTCGCTGAGCTCCATGAAGTCGAGCCTGAGCCTGCGGGCCAGGGCCCGAGCGAGGTCCGCCTTCTCGATATGGCCCAAAGAGACCAGTATCTTGCCGATCTCGCGGGGGTCATCCTTCTGCATCGTCAGGGCATGCTCTAGCTGGTCTTCGGTGACCTTGCCCTCCGCGAGGAGGATGTCGCCGATCCTGCCGCCACCGATGGCGACCTTCTTTCTGGAATCGCTGATCCGCGCCAATAACCGGTTATGTCCCCCATCGCCGGGCGGCTCGCTCATGAGGACGCCTTCGTTTCCCGAATCTGACTTACCGCCTTCGGGAGCTATATCTTCGCCCTCATGCTCCTCCTCGGGGGGTGAGAGAGGCTGTGGGGCGAGGAGGTCGGCCCCGGCGGGCTCCTCCTCGGGGTAGAGGCCGTCATCTCCACCGAAGAGGTGAAAGAAGGCGCCTTGCAGGTCCTCTTCCGTCACCACCACGGGGGTTATAGAGCGCTTGGCGATGATCCTGAGGTCTTCTAGCGCGTAGATGTCGTTGGGGTCACTCATCGCGACGACGACGGTGTCGCCCTCGAAGCGTAGAGGCAGAACCATGTACTTGCGCAGCGTCTCCTCTCCGAATAGGTCCAGCGCCGCCGGATCCACCTCCCCTCCGGAGAGCTCGGAGATCACGACGTAGTCGAGCTTGAGGCGCCGGGCGAGGGCCTGCGCGAGGTCCGCAGGCACCACGTAACCCAGGGAGACGAGTACCTTGCCCAGACTTCGCGGATCGTTCTTCTGCAGCTCGAGGGCATGGTCGAGTTGCTCCCGGGTGACTTTGCCCTCCTCCAGCAGAATATCCCCGATCTTGCCCCTTCGCGTCCGTCTTCCGTTGCGGGCAGGCGTTTCTTCCTCAGATCCGCCCCCAGGATCTGCCATCGTTTCACCGAGGTCCACCTCGGGCTGCGCCCCGTGCGCGGTCCGCCGGGATTCGTAGTCCGCCACGCGAGCGATCTCGGCCTCTTCGGCGAGTTCGACGCCCGCGTTCCGTACGGAGCCTTCACCCCCGTTGAAGAGCTGATCCTGCAGGCGCTGCACGGCGTCCTCGGCGGCGACGACAGGCGTGACGGGATAGCCGGCGCTTATCGTGACGTCGCTCCTAGCGTAGATGTCCTCGGGATCGCTCATCGCGACTATCAGGCGCCCGTTCTCCACCCTTATGGGCACGGCGTTGTGCTTGAGGAGGGCCTCCTCGTTTATGATCCCGAGTACCTCCGGGTCCACCTCGGCCTTGGAGAGCGCCAGGTACTCCATGTTGAGACACCTTGCGAGAGCACGCGCCAGATCCTCGTGGTTCAGATACCCTAACGAGATCAAAATCTTGCCGATCAGCCTGTCGTCTGTCTTCTGCAGCTCGCAGGCCTCGTTGAGCTGGTCCTGGGTCACCATCCCCTCTGAAAGGAAAATATCGCCGATCTTGCGCTGAGAGAGACGCCCGCCATCGTCAGGCAAGTGCATCGCTCATCACTCCCACGTTGGGCTCTCTACCGGTCCAGACTCGCTGCGCCTGAACCCCCTGATACAACAGCATGCGACCGCCTGAGACGGTACACGCCCCATCCTCACGTGCATGAAGTATGAGCGCGGTCTCCCTACCGGCACAGTAAACAGCGTCGCAGACGACCTTCTCCGTTGTCACAGAAGCGGCAGGAAATGGGAAGGGATCCCCCTCCTTCATCCCGAGGTAAGTAGCATTGATCAGAACTTCCGACTCCGCCGCAGCCTCGCCGATCTCGTCGAGGGAACGCACGAGCACTTTCGTCCCATCCACGAACCCGGAGAGCCTCTCCCGGAGCCTCTCGGCCTTCTCGATGGTCCGGTTGACGAGGCAGAGCCGTGAGACGCCCTCCTCGAGGACCGCTACGGCGATGGCCGAGGCCGCGCCTCCGGCGCCCAGGATCAGAACCCGCCGCCCTAAAAGGGATACGCCCGCTTCCGCGCAGGCCTCGACGAAGCCGCTGCCGTCGGTATTGAGCCCCCGCAGCTTTCCTCCTTCTCCTACGACGACGGTGTTTACCGCTCCGGCGAGGCGGGCAGCCTCGTCTAGCTCATCAACGAGCGGCAACATCGCCTCTTTATGCGGCATAGTGACGTTGAAGCCGACGAAACCCAGGGCCGAAATGCCCTCGACGGCTGCAGGCAGGCGGCCTGGCGTCACGTCCATCGCGACGTACGCGTAGTCGGCACCATCGGCGGCGAAGGCGGCATTGTGCATACGCGGGCTCAAGGTGTGTCCGATGGGATGTCCGATCACTCCCAGCAACTTTGTTTTTCCGGTTAACATACTACGCCCTTGTAACTATCACCACCAAAGTGTCAGTCGCTTCCACATCTATTATCGGCGAAACAGCACCAAACCTTTAGCCCGCGCTGGCCCTGCTCCGCGCCGCGCACTCCTTTAGCGTTCTTCCTCGGCCTCGGCCTTAGCTTCGAGGAACTCGTCATAATCGTCGGTGAAGAAATGCTCCCCACCGCCGGGCTTGAGCACGTAGTAGAGATACTCGGTCTCGGAGGGTTCGAGGGCGGCCTGAATCGCCCCGCGCCCCGGGCTGGCGATGGGACCGGGGGGCAGGCCCGCATTCTTGTAGGTGTTGTAGGGTGAATCGACCTCGAGGTCGTCGAGGGAGAGCCTCTCCTTTGACTCGCCAAGAGCGTAGAGGATGGTGGCGTCTACCTGCAAGGGCATGCGGGCGCGGATGCGGTTGTAGATCACGCTGGCTATCATCGGCTGCTCCTCGGGGCTGGCGGCCTCCTTCTCGATGAGGGACGCGGTCGTGAGGATCTCGTACTCGGTCAGGTTCAAGCGCTCCTCGGTCGCCGCGAAGTCGAGGCTCTGTGTCTCCATGAGGTACTGCTGCAGGAGACGGTCCACGATCTGCTCGGCGCTGGCATCGTTCTGGAACTCGTACTTCTTGGGGAAGAGGAAGCCCTCGGTGGTCTCGATGGCCGAGTCGTCGAGGAACGCGTACCCGTAGTCTTTCTTTCTGGCCGCCGCCTCGAACTCCTCGGCCGTCACGCCGCCCTGCTCCGCGACCTTCCGCGCAGTCTGCTCCAGGGTCAGTCCCTCCGGTATGACGACCTCGTAGGTCGAACCCGTCTCGCCGCTGGAGAGAGCCGCCAGGATCTCCTCTCCGTCCTGACCCGGCTCGAACTGGTACTCACCGGGCTTTATCTCCGTGGCGCTGCCCCCGACGCGCGCCTCAAGCTCGAAGAGGGAGGAGCTGCTTATCAAGCCAGCCTCATCGAGCTTCTCGGCGACGCTGCCGAGCGTGTCACCCTGCTCGACCACCACCGTCACGGGCTCCTCAGCGGCCTCCTCCCCTCCGCCGAACGCCGCGTCCACGAGCCGGTAGCCCCCATAGAGTAAGCTGATAAGCAGGACCGCTGCCAGAAAGAGGGGTACGACCGGAGACTTGCGACGCCTGCGCGGACGCCTCTTTGGCCCGCGAGCCCCCCTCCTTGGGGAGGAAGACCGCACGGCTTCGAGACGCGCGTCTAGCTCCTCCGGGTAACGCCGTCCGCGGCGGCGTCCCTCATCGCGCCATCCCAAGCGTCCCCCTCCGGTTCAGATACTCCTGCAACATAGCGGCCGCGGCCAGATGGTCCACCCGCTCCTTCACTCCCCCCTTGCGCCGCCCGGAGCGCCCCCTCACACGGGACCTGCTCCGGCCCTCGTCCCGCGAAGAGCGGGCCAGACGGGTGGTCAGACGCTCGTCCCACTCCACGAAGCGCACCGCGGGGAACTCCTCCCTCAAGATCTCCAGCCTGTCCTGTACCCGCCTCGCCTGAAAGCCTACCTCGCCACCGAGTGTTTTCGGGATGCCGACCACTATCTCCTCGATGCCCTGATCCTGAACGAGCCTCTTCAAATATCCCCCGATCTCGGCGCTTGGCACCACCTCCAGGGGACGGGCGAGCGTACCGCCGGGATTGGAGATCGCTACCCCCGTGCGCGCCTCGCCGAGGTCCAGGGCAACTACCCGTGCAGGAGTGGAGTTTGAAATCAGGGCTAGCCCCCCGAGGGGCCCGCGAGCCTCCGGCTCAGGATGTCCTTCGCCTTTAGGAGGGCTTCGGGGATGGCATCCGTATCTCCGCCACCACCCTGGGCCATCGTCGGGCTCCCGCCGCCGCGACCGCCGAGCACACCCGATGCTTCCCGGACGATCTCGCCGGCCCCGACCTTACGCGAAACCTCGGGGTGTACGTTGGCGATGAGAACCGCCTTGCCATCTAGAGTGGCTGCCAGGACCACCGCTGCCGCCCCCCCGAGGCGGTTCTTTATGTCGTCGGAGATCTGGCGCAGGCCCTTCACGTCCGCCGCGACTACCTGCCCGGTGACGATCTTCGCTCCGTCCACCTGCTCGGCGCTCTTGACGAGGGAGCCGACCTTTTCTAGCCCCTTCTTGAGGGTCTGCTCTTTGGCGGCCTCGCGCGCCTCGCGCGCCTCGTCTTGCAGCCTCCCAACCGCCTCGGGAAGCTCCCCAATCTCGACGCGCAGGGTCTCGGCAACGCGCTCGGCTTGCTCGGTAGCATTTAGGAGATAGTAAAGAGCCTCGCGGCCAGTGAGGACCTCGATGCGGTAAAGGTCAGCGCCATGCTTCCTGTTCGAGGTGATCTTGAACGCCCCGACCTCCGCCGTACCCCGCGCGTGCGTACCGCCGCACAGTTCGCGCGAGAAGCCGTCTATCTCGACGACGCGCACGAGGTCGCCGTACTTCTCCCCGAAGAGCATCATCGCGCCCAGGTTGCGCGCCTCTTCTAACGTGGTCGTGTAGTAGCGGACAGGCTGGTTCTCGGTGATCTTTAAGATGCACTGCTCCTGGATGCGTCTAAGGTCTGCCTCATCTACCTTCCCGGTGTGCCGGTAATCGAAGCGCAGCCTGTCCGGACCGACATAGCTGCCGGCCTGGACGACGTCCTTCCCCAGGACCGCGCGCAGGGCCCAGTGCAGTATGTGGGTCGCGGTATGGTTGGCCTCGACTTGCTGGCGACGCACCCGGTTTATGGAGGCGGTGACGGTTTCGTCGGCCTCTACCGTCCCGCGCTCGGCTCTGGCCCGTATAACTTGGTAGTCACCGGCCGGTACTACGTCGAACACCTCCAACTGGCCGTTTTCAGAGGAGATCCAACCCTCATCCGTTACCTGTCCGCCACCGGTGGCATAGAACGGGTTTTCCGCGAGCACAACGTTCAGCTCCCCACCCGGCGCCTTCTCGACGGCGAGCACCCTGGTCTCGACCTGCTCCCGCTCGTAGCCGACGAAGCGGCTCTTTACCTCCAGATCCCTGAACGCCGCCACGAGCCTCTCGTGGCTCTGCAAAGCCCCGCGCGCCCGCTCGCGCTGGTCTTCCATCGCCTTCAAGAACCCCGCCTCGTCCAGCGAGATGCCCCTCTCCACCAAAACTTCCCGCGTGACTTCGACCGGAAAACCGTAGGTATCGTGAAGCGTGAACGCTACGTCGCCCGGGAAGTTCCCCCCGGCCAGGCGGCGTATCTCCGACTCCAGCAGCCCCATTCCAGAGTCGTAGATCTCGATAAAGCGCGCCGCCTCACGCTCCACAACATCTCTGATCTCTGCTTTACGCTCGGTTAATTCCTCCCAGTGACCATCCATATGGTCCACTACCGTCATAACTATCCCTGTGAGAAATAAAACGGGACTCATCTCTTTAGAGCTATTAGGCCAGACCCGCATGCGAACTTCACGAGCAGCACGACGTATTATACGTCGCAGAACATACTCGCGGCCTTGGTTGCCGGGGCGGACGCCGTCAGCTATGAGGAAAGCCATCGCTCGGGAGTGATCGGCCAAGATATAGAGTGCTCGATCTAATGCGTCAGACTGGCCCATCTCGATCTCACTATCTTCCCAGATGCGTTTAAAGACCGGGGCGTAGAGGTCGGTCTCATAGACGGAGCGGACGTTCTGGCAGACGGCGACGGTGCGTTCAAGGCCCATACCGGTGTCTATGCCGGGTTTGGCGAGCGGTTTGAGAGAGCCGTCCTTTAGCTGCTCGTACTGATTGAAGACGAGGTTCCAGATCTCCAGGAAGCGCGGGTCTCCATCGTCGCCGCCGGGGCCGTACCTCGCATTTTCGGCGGGATCGCCTTTGGAGAGATCCTCGCCGTGGTCGTAGTAGACCTCGGAGCAGGGGCCGCAGGGGCCGGTCTCGCCTGGTGGGCCCCACCAGTTCTCGCTCTTGGGTAGACCGAAAATGCGTTCCTCGGGAACGCCCACCTGCATCCAGAGCTCCTTCCCTTCGAGGTCCTCGGGGGCGTTCTCGTCACCCTCGAAAATCGTGATCCAGAGCCGCTCGGGGGGCAGAGCCAACACCTTTGTAAGGAACTCCCAGGCCCACTCGATGGCCTCCTTCTTGAAGTAGTCGCCGAAGGAGAAGTTGCCGAGCATCTCGAAGAAGGTGAGGTGGGTCGAGTCCCCAACCTCCTCTAGATCGACGGTACGGAAACACTTCTGCACGCTCGTGGCGCGAGGCGTCGGGGGCCTCTCCTGGCCGGTGAAGTAGGTGATGAACTGCTGCATACCGGCCGTGGTGAGGAGAACGGTGGGGTCGTTGTGCGGGACGAGGGACGAACTCGGGTAGAGCTTGTGGCCCCGCTCCTCGAAGAACTTGAGGTATCTCTGACGTATCTCGTGGCTCTGCATAAGGGGTACCATTGGAGGCATTCTACTTTTTCAAGCCTTGTTTTCCACCTCAGCGCGTCTCGAGCCGTTCTCTGGCCCGCCGCCCCGCGACCCATCAATCTCCCCGAGCTGGTGACGGAGGTCCTCGATTGCGCGCCTCAAGAGGCGCGAGACATGCATCTGGCTGACGCCGATGGTCTGGGCGATCTCCGTCTGCGTCTTGCCCTCGTTAAAGCGCAGCTTGAGAATTTGCTGCTGCTGGCCCTTCAAGCTTTCTATGGCTCTCTGCAAGAGGATCTTGTCTTCGAGGCCCTCTATCGGGGAGTTCTCGTCGGCCTGGAGATCCATGACGGTGTCGCCCTCTTTATCGTCCTGGCTCACCGGGGCGTCGAGGCTCGAGGTGTTGTAGGCCCGGCCCAGAGTGAGGGCTTCGGCGACGTTCTCGATGTCGGAGTCGAGCGTCTCGGCGAGCTCCCGGATGCTCGGCGAGCGGCCAGTCTTGATCGTGCTCTCACGGATGGCTTCTTTCGCCGACTGCCTCAACTCCTGAAGGCCCCGGGGCACCCGCATCGCCCAGCCCTTATCCCGGAAGTACCGCTTGATCTCCCCAAGTATATTTGGCGTGGCGTAGGTGGAGAACTCGATGTTCCGGTCCACGTCGAACCGGTCGACCGCCTTTATGAGTCCCACGGAGGCTACCTGCATGAGATCTTCTACCGGCTCGCCCCGACCGGCGAACTTCCTCGCCAGAAACTCGACGAGCGGGAGTTGCTCCTGAATTACGAGCTCACGCGCCCTCTGGTCGCCTTGCTTGTGGTAGCGCATTAGGAGACGCCGGGTCCGAGCCTTATCTGGACGCCTGTAACGTCGGCTCACGACACCAACTCAACCACGGTGCGCCAGCCGGCAGAGTCGCCCACTTCGCCCTTCCCCCGGATAGCCACCGACTCCTCGACCTCGGCGACGAGGCTGTCCTCGCCAAGGTAGAAGCGGTAATGCGTCGGGACCTCCGCAGCGTGCTGACCCTCCAGAAGTTCGACGGCCTCCTCTAGACCAGCGACCCCGATTCTGGCCCGCGCCGCGAGACCCGCAACCACGAGGCCAATGCAAGAACGCAAAGTCTCGTTCGGCGGGATAGTAAGGTATGTGTAACCGGCAGCGTCCTCGGATTGCAAAGCGGTCCTTCCTCCTCCTGTTTTCTAGATATCTTCCCTGCGTGTCGTCGACTCTTCGGGCGGCTGGATGGCCTCGGGAGGCGTAGCTTGAGCCGCGGGCAGCCCGCGTCCGGCGTGGTTGCCCCCGTGCGACTCCAGCTCGTGCAGGATCTCC
>JADDPM010000289.1 GCA_016781885.1 Rubrobacter sp. | reverse complement strand
TTCACCTGGCTCGTCGGCTACGGCAGCCTGCTCGGGGCCATCGGGGCCGTCATGATCGCCGACTACTGGATCCTGCGCCGCCGCCGCCTCGACCTCGCCGAGCTCTACAAGATGGACGGCCGCTACGCCTACTCGGGCGGCTGGAACTGGAGGGCCATCGTCGCGGTCCTCGTCAGCGTCGTCCCCGTAGTGCCTGGCTTCCTGAAGGCCGCCACGACCCCGAACTTCAGCGGCGTCTTCGAGAACCCGACCTTCGTCGAGGGCCTCTACAACTACGGCCTGTTCTTTACCTTCTTCGTCGCGGGGGCCGCGTACCTGCTCATGAGCCTGCTCCCGGGCAGGTCCGGCGTGCGCCAGCACCCGGACGTGCGCGCCTGGGAGTCTATGGGGGGACGGTAGGAGGCGACCATGGACTTCGGAGTCACCCTTCAGACGGACCCACCGGCCTGGAGGGTCGTCGAGTTGACGAAAAGGGCCGAGGCTCTAGGCTTCACCCACGCCTGGACCTTCGACTCGCACATCCTCTGGCAGGAGCCCTACGTCATCTACTCGCAGATGCTCTCCGCGACCGAGAGGATAACGGTCGGCCCCTGCGTCACCAACCCCGCGAGCCGCGACCCTTCCGTAACGGCCTCGCTCTTCGCGACCCTCAACGACATGTTCGGCAACCGCACCATCTGCGGCATAGGAAGGGGCGACTCCGCCCGCCGCGTCCTCGGCAGGAGACCAACTACCCTCGCCGAGGTCGAGGACGCGATGCACGTCATAAAGGAGCTCGCCGAAGGGAGGGAGATAGACGCAGCGGGCATGAAGATACGCATCCCCTGGGTCAGGGACGGCAGGCTCGACGTGTGGATGGCGGGCTACGGCCCGAAGGCCCTCTCCCTCGTCGGACGCAAGGCCGACGGCTTCATCCTCCAGCTCGCCGATCCCGTGATCCTGGAGTGGACCATCAAGCACGTCCACGACGCGGCGGTGGAGGCGAGCCGAGACCCGAAGGAAGTGAAGGTCTGTGTCGCGGCCCCTGCCTATGTCGGGGACGACCTCGCCCACGCGCGCGACCAGTGTCGTTGGTTCGGGGGAATGGTCGGCAATCACGTCGCCGACCTCGTAGCCCGCTACGGCGAGAGCGGCGAGGTTCCGTCTGCCCTCACCGGCTACATAAAGGCCCGGCAGGGGTACGACTACGGCCACCATGGCAAGGCCGGCAACCCCTCCACCGACTTTGTCCCCGACGAGATCGTGGACCGCTTCTGCGTTTTGGGGACCGTCGAGGACCACGTCGCCAAGCTAACGCAGTTGAAGGATCTTGGGGTGGACCAGTTCAACATCTACCTCATGCACGATGCGCAGGAGGAGACGCTCGACGCTTATGGCGAGAAGATTAGCCCTGCTATGGATGTGGAAGCTGGCGATGTGTTCTAGTCTTTGTCGACGGTTACGCGGTAGCCGTCGTTGTTCGGGGGGCGGTAGACGTAGCCGATGTAGTCGGAG
>JADDPM010000139.1 GCA_016781885.1 Rubrobacter sp. | reverse complement strand
GTACATCTTCGGCTGGGTGTAGGTCGGCTCGTCGCCCTCGTTGTGGCCGAACCTCCGGTAACCGATCAGGTCGATCACGAAGTCCTTGCCGAACTCCTGGCGGTAGGCGAACGCGAGCCTCGCCGCCGCCAGGCAAGCCTCCGGGTCATCGGCGTTGACGTGGACGACCGGCATCTCGTACCCCTTGGCGAGGTCGCTGGCGTAGGTCGTCGAACGGGCGTCGGTCTTCTCGGTGGTGAAACCGATCTGATTGTTGGAGATGATGTGGACGGTCCCGCCAGTCTTGTAGCCGGGCAACCTGGAGAGGTTGAGGGTCTCGGCCACGACCCCCTCCCCCGGAAACGCCGCGTCCCCGTGAATGAGTACCGGCAGCGACGCCTCCTCGTCCTGCTTCGGCGCGCCCGGCTCGTCTCGCGTCTCCTGGGTGGCGCGGGCCATGCCCTCCACGACCGGGTCGACGACCTCAAGATGGCTCGGGTTCGGCGTCAGGTTGACCACGACCTTCGTGTCCTCTTCGCCCTCTTCTAGTTGGAAGCCCCGGATGCCGAGGTGGTACTTTACGTCGCCGACCCAGGCACCGCCCGGGCTCTCGGTGACCGACGGCTTCTCGCCCTTCTCCGGCTTCTGAAACTCGCCAAAGATTTTCGCGTATGGCTTGTCCAAGACGTGAGCGAGCATGTTCAACCGGCCGCGATGAGCCATCCCTATCGGCACCTCGGGTATACCGGTGTTCGCGGCGGAGCGGACGAGCGAGTTGACCATCGGCACCGTCATGTCCAGACCCTCGATGGAGAAGCGCTTCTGTCCCAAGAACGTCCTGTGCAAGAACTTCTCGAAGGTATCGACCCGCGTGAGGCTCTGGAGGAGGCTCTTTGCCTTCTCCCCCTCGAGGACCTCGTTAAAGCGCTCCGACTCGACCGCCTCCCTGAGCCAGAATCGCTCTTCGGGCGAGTGGATGTGACCGAAGTCGTAGCCTGTGGTCTTGCAGTAGATACGCCGGAGCTCCTCGACGGCCTCCCGCGCGGAGTTCGTCCGGCGCGGAATCGGACCCACGCCCGGGGCGTTGAGTATGTTCGCCGGCAGGGCTTCGAGGTCGTCGTCGCTGAGGTCGTAGAAATCGGGATTGAGCGCCGGGTCCCCTAGGGGCAGAGCCCCTAGGGGATCGAGCTGAGCTGCCCGGTGCCCGAAGTCCCGAATGGCCCGGATGTATTTGGTAGCTGCCACGACCTTGAGCACGTCCGCCCCGGCGGCCACCGGCGCTCCCGCTGTGGCCTGCCCGTTCTTGCCTGCGGGCTGCGGGGGGCTCCAGTTCTCGAAGAAGCTCCGGGTGCTCTCGTCGACGGAGTCCGGATCTTCTCTGTACAGCTCGTAGAGCTCCAGGACGTAGCCGAGGTTCGGGCCGTAGAACTGAGTCTCGGTAATATTATCCAACGATCTCACACCCCCACGTATTCCGGTATTGCATAGCCTCGCAGGCGGATTCCGGCGAGTTCTTTAGCACGCCGGGACAGTCGCTTCCGACCGTACCGTCTCTGTGCGAAGAGATCCCCATAAAGTGTTTCTATGATAGCGCATCTCCTCCTCGGAGTGACCCCTTGAGAAGCTTACTTCCCCAGCCCGCTCGCCGCCAAACGTAGGTCCTCGGCCATCCCCGAATGGCCGAACTTCTCGGCCTGCTCTGTGCCCCTCTCGTAGGCCGAACGCGCCTCGTCCTCGCGTCCGAGCCTCTGTAAGGCCTCGCCTAACCTGAGGTACGCGTTGCCCTCGTCATCGTGGGTCGTTACGTAGCGTTCGAGAACCGCCGCCTCATCCTCGTCTCGCCCGGCCTTGTTGTATTCGTTCGCCAGGGCCAAAAGCCCGGTCGGGTTGTCGGGGTTGTCCGCCAACATCCGCTCGAAGTACTCGATCCTGTCCTCCAAAAGGGCCTCCAATCCCAAACTACCAGCTATCCTGAGTTAGTATAGGGCAAGCCGCAGCACAGCTATCGAGTAGAGTTATTAGAGAGACGAGGGGTAAGCATTTGAAGCGTTTCGAGACCCGGGCCGTTCACGCCGGAGAACGCCGCGCCACGAGGGGGGCGGGGGACGGACAACCCAACGGCGCGGCCGCTGGAGGCTCCAGCGGAAGCTTCTACCCGATCTCCACGCCCGTCCACCTCTCCACCACCTTCGCCCACGCCGGGATAGAGCAGACCGACAGGATATTGGGCGGCGAGGAGCCGGGCTACAGCTACGCCCGCTACGGCAACCCGACGGTCACCGCCTTTGAAGAGGCGGTGGCGGCGCTTGAAGGAGAGGGGCGCGCCTTCGCCTTCGCCTCGGGGATGGCGGCGATGCACGCCGCTCTCATGGCCGCGGAGCTTAACAGCGGGGCGACGGTGCTCGCGGCAGAGCAGCTCTACGGATCGACGGCGACGCTCCTGATCCAGATCTTCGGCGCGGGCGGGGTCGAGACACGTTTCGTGGACGCCTGCGACCTGGAGGCGGTCGAGAAGAAGGTAGCGGAGCTAAAGCCAAGGGCCGTCGTGGTCGAGACGATCTCCAACCCCCTCCTGCGCGTCGCCGACATACCCCGCATCGCCGAGATCACGAAAGCCGCAGGCGCTACCCTCATAGTCGACGCTACCTTCGGGACCCCCTACCTCCAGCGTCCCCTGGAGCTCGGGGCGGACATAGTCGTCCACAGCGCGACCAAGTACCTCTCCGGTCACGGCGACCTGACGGCGGGCCTCGTCATTACCGGCGCCCCCTACGACGCGGCGCTAGACCAGATCCGCAAGCTCGTAGGCGGCGTGATGGCCCCGTTCGAGGCCTGGCTCGCCCTGCGCGGCCTCAAGACCCTCCCCCTGCGCATGGAGCGCCAGTGCGAGAACGCCCGCCTCCTCGCCACCCGCCTCTCCGCCCACCCGAAGGTAGCGAAGGTCTACCACCCCGCCGAGAAGGACCACCCGGACAACGAGGTCGCCCGTCGCATACTCGCCAACACCGGCGGCCTCGTCTCCTTCGACCTCGCGGTCGACGACCCCGAAGAGGGACGCGCGGCGGCGTTCCGCTTCCTGAACGCGCTGGACCTTTGCGTTAGGGCCCCGTCCTTGGGCGACATCTATACCCTGGCCATACACCCGTCTACAGCCTCGCACCGGGAGCTCTCCCCGTCGAGGAGGAAGAGGCTGGGGGTGAAGGAGAGCCTGATCCGTGTCTCCTTGGGTATCGAACACCCCGAAGACATCGCCGGAGACATAGAGCAGGCGCTGGAGAGCGTTTAGGAGCGGAGGGGCGCGATGCACGGCGAGATGGAAGACTATTACCGGCCGGGTGAGGACGAGTACGTCCTGGATACCCCGACCATCCGCTCCTTCGTCTCCGGCGTCAGGGAGACTATCGCCAGGGCCGGTGATCCGGCGGAGGCCGTCGAGTCCCTCCACCCGCTCTTCTCGGAGCTCCTGGCCGGCGAGGGCTGGCTCCCCGAGGAGTACCAGTCCCCCGCGCCGGAGAGCGGGATGGGAGGCGGTATCGGCCAGTGGCTCCTCTTCCGCTCCTCCGCCCGCGACCTCTGCCTCTTCGCCCTCGTCGTGCCGCCGGACGCCGCGACCCCCGTCCACGACCACCTCGCCTGGGGCCTGGTCGGACTCTACAGGGGCGAGCAGGAGGAGACCGTCTTCGCCCGTCGTGACGAGACGGCACCGATCGGCGAGAGGGAGGCTCTCTCCGTGAAGCTGCGCCGCACCTTGCAACCGGGCGACTTCTATCCCTTACTGCCGCCCAGCGGCGACGTTCACCGCGTACGCACGACCTCCCCCGAAACCTCCGTCTCTATACACCTGCTCGCCAACGACACCGGCTGCGTCTGGCGTCACTCCTACGATCCCGGGACCGGCGCCGTCTCCCCCTTCCGCAGCGGCTACGTCAACCGGCCCTGCGGACCGGGCGACCGTTGATACAGCTCCCGGCCCGTCGTGGCTAACGGCCCCGGATCTGGGTCACCGACGGGTGAAAGAAGAGGTCCAGGAACCAGTCCGCCGCGATGCGGGCCCGGTTCTCGGGGGTCTCCAGCTTGAAGAGGTAGGTCGCCCGCCAGAAGAGTGCTGCCGGAAGCCCCTTGAACTTCACGCCCATCACCTCGTTCACGGCGAACCGGCTCCCGAGCTCCACGAGCTGGCCCGCCGGCTTGTACTCGAAGGGGGAGATCTCGCCGGTCCCGTCTATAGCGGCAAGGATGTTCTTTGCCAGCGCCTCGCCCTCCTGGACCGCCGCTTGGGCGTTCGGGGGGACAGCCTCACCGTCCTTGTCTATGTTGGCCGCGCAGTCGCCGATGGCCCATACGTTCTCGCGACCCGGCACCCGCATATAGGCGTCCGTCTCGACGCCCTTCTCGCCCTTTAGCGGCAGGTCCAGGTCTTCAAGCTTCACGCTCGCGCGGTTGCCGGCGGTCCATATGGCGTTCTCGGTCTCTATCTCTCGGCCGTCGTCGAGGATGACCCTATCAGCGGTGACCTCCTTGGCCCGGACGTTGTTTATCACCTTGATATCCAACTCCTCCAGATGCCGACGGGCCGCCCGTCTTAACGAATCGTCAAGCTCCTTCAGGACCTCCTCGTTAGCGTCCACGAGAAAGATCCGTCCCCAGTTGAAGTCGATGTTCGGGTAGTCGGGGGCGAGGGCCTTGTGGGCCAGGGAGTGGATCTCGGAGGCTATCTCCACCCCCGTGGCGTTGCCCCCTATGACCACGAAGGTCAGCTTCGACCTTATAAACTCCTTGCTCAACTCCGGCTGCTCGTCGCGGGCCAGGGTGATCTCCTCGAAACGCTCGATCACCCGGTTTCTGATGCGCTCGGCGTCCGCGAGGCTCTTCATGCTGATACAGTGCTCCTCGACTCCCGGAACGCCGAAGTAGGCTGGCTCCCCGCCTAACGCCAGCACCAGATGGTCGTAGGGGAACTGCAGCCTACCGCTCGCCGTCACGTGTTTTCGCTCGAAGTCGATGCTATCGAGCTCCGCCCGCCGAAAGCTGGCACCGAACTGAATCAGGGCGCGCCGCAACGGCTGCGCGACGTTCTTGGTCTCCACGTCGCTGCTGACGATCCCCGCCACCATCGGCCAGTAGGTAAAGAAGTTCTCCCTGTTCATGACCATGACCCCAACGTCGTCCCGGTCCTGGGTCAACTCACACAGGGTCTTCGCAACCGTAAAGCCCGCGAACCCGCCGCCCAGTATGAGTACCCGGTTCGGGAACGCCGTATAAGGAGCCCGCTCCGAAGGCTCATACCTGGGGTTCGGACCCGAGTACACCATCCGGCGCACGGCCTCCGCGGCAACCGCCCCGCAGGCCAACGCGAGGCCCCCTTTGAGCAATCTGTTCATAGCGTCCCGACAGCCTTTCC
>JADDPM010000138.1 GCA_016781885.1 Rubrobacter sp. | reverse complement strand
ACGGAGAGCGCCGCCTCGTCCCCCTCCCGGGCGAGCCTCGTGACGTCTTCCCCGAGAACCTTCCGCTCGATGGCGAGCCTCCCGAGGGCCGAGTTCGGCTCCTCCGCTGCTACCTCGCGGGCACGGCGCTGGATGGCGGTCCCGGACGCGAGAGCCTCCAGGCAACCCCGATTGCCGCAGCCACAGCGCGGACCCGTCGCCTGAATCGTCATGTGCCCGAGCTCCCCGCCTGCTCCTTGCGCGCCGCGCATGAGGATGCCGTGCGTGATCACGCCGCCCCCAACTCCGGTGCCTAAAGTAACGAAGACGAGGTGGTCGTACGCGGCCCCCGCCCCGAACCGGAACTCGCCCCAGGCCGCGGCGTTCGCGTCGTTCTCCACCGTGATGCCGAACCCCGTCCTGCGCTGCATCTCCTTCTTGAGGTCGATGCCCTCTATGGTGTGCAGGTTGGGCGAGAAGATCACCCGGTTCTCCACCGCCAGGATGCTACCCGGGACGGCAAGACAAACCCCGCCGACCTCGTACCCCTCCTTGACGTCGTTGATCGCCCCGGCGATGCTGGAGAGTAGCCTCTCTGTTGGCCCCGAAGAAGGGTAGCGAACCTCTTTGAGGACCTCCCCCTCCGGCGTCACGACGCCCGCGGCGATCTTGGTTCCCCCTATGTCGACCCCGATGGCGTTCAACTACCCCCTCCAGTCCAAAACTTCTAGCTCTGTCCCACCCGTGTAGGCATTGCGACTCACGGTGTACGCCGCATCGAACGCACCCGCGGGGACCGCCTCTTCGGGCCCCGCGAGCTTCGCCGAGAGACCCCCTTCCAGGGTTAGTAGGTTCATGCCCTCCCAGAGCTTGCGGGTGCCCTGCACCTTGAGCCCCTCGCTCACGAAGACGGGCCGTTGGTTTCCGCTGCCGAACGGGGCGATCCTCTCGTGCCAGTCGAGCAGCCCGTTCGATAACTTCCCGAACGACACCTCCGCGTCCACTTCCACCGGTGGGACCAGAATCTCCGGCTGCTTCAAGGTTTGCGCCCGCACCGCCTCGTTCACCCCGTCCACGAAGGCGTCGAAAGCCCCGGCTTTGACCGACAACCCTGCAGCCTTGCGGTGCCCGCCCCACTCCCCGAGGAGGTGGCGTACCTCGTGCAGGGCGCCGTACAGGTCCACGTCCGTCTCCCCCGCCCGGGCCGACCCGCCGTAAGACCCGTCCGCTCGCCGGTTCAGGACCACCGCCGGACGCCCCGTCGCCCCTGCGACCTTGCCCGCCACGAGCCCCGCGAGCCCCCCGGCCTCGTCCGTGACCACGACCTTGAAGTCCTGCTCCGGGTCAACCTCCCCCATCGCCTCCTCGACGGCGCGGCGGGTCCTCTGCTGGCGCTCGGAGTTCATCTGGTTGAGGAGCGAGGCGATCCTCAGAGCCTCCCGCCGGTCATCGGTGAGCAGGAGATCCAGGGCAGGCATGGGATTTTTTATCCTGCCTATCGAGTTCAGCCGCGGCCCGAGCTTCCATCCCAGATCTCCCTCATCAAGAGCCCCCCTGACCCCCGCCACCTTCACGAGCGCCCTGATCCCCGGCCGGATGCTCCCGGCGTGGAGCCCGCGGTTCATGTACCGCAAGCCCGTAAACGCGAGCGCCCGGTTGTCCCCGACGAGCGGCGCGATATCCACGATCGTCCCGAGCGAGACGAGGTCCAGCAGCTTCCCGATGTGGTTCTTCCCGTCCGGGTCCCCGAGCTCTCTGGCGACCGCCCAGGCGAGCTTCCACGCGACCCCGACCCCGGCCAGCGGGTCGTCCGAATCCCACAGCTTGGGGTCGAGCACGGCTACCGCTGGCGGAGCCTCGGGCGAGTCTTCGGGCGGGATGTGATGGTCCGTCACGATAACGTCTATCCCCAGAGAGCTGGCGATCTCGACCTCCGCCCTGTTGGAGATGCCGCAGTCCGCCGTGACTAGCAGGTCCACCCCCTCAGCGAAGAGGTCCCGCACGTAGGGCTCCAACAGACTGTATCCTGTCTGGCGCGTCGGCAGCTTCACCGTCAGGTTGCTCGTGTAGCGGGAGAGCGCAAGGTACAGGACCGCGGCGGAGGTGATCCCATCGGTATCATAGTCCCCGAAGATGCCGATCCGCTCCCCGTCCTTCACGGCCCGCGCGACCCGCCGCGCCGCCACCCGCCACACCTCGTTCCCGGGCATCCCGATCCCCTTGAGCGAAGGCGAGAGGAACCCCGGCGCACCCTCCGGCGTCACCCCCCGGTTCGCCAGCACCCGCGCGCACAGAGGATCAACCCCCGCCGCCCGCGACAGCCCCGAGACGACATCTGCCTCGGGCTCAAGGAGCCGCCACCTCGCCAAAAGTCCTCCCCTGCATCGAAAGAAAGCCTGCGCTCCCATTATACAAAGAAGCCCCGCACGCCAGGGCTGCAATACCCCACCACCAACTTGAGGCTGTGCCCGTATTCTTCTGTATAGGTACCACCCTACAGCTCTAGGTTCTTGAGCGCTTTAGTGCTCCCGATTCCCGCCGCATATCTTCCTATACTAGTGGGCTAAGGGTAGCCAGGGCCCGTTCGACTATCTTGGCTGGTAGAGGACGGCTCTCCCACTCCTTGAGGGTCAACTCCTTCGCGTTCGTCTTGTCCAACTCGAACATCCTCTCCATCTGGGCGGCGAAGGGCTCGTTGTAGACTTCGAGGTTGATCTCGTAGTTGCCGAGCAGGCTCAGGCGGTCTATGTTGGCCGTGCCAACCGTGGACCAGACGCCGTCGATGGTCGCGGTCTTCGAGTGGATCATGATGTGCTCGTACCGGAAGATTCTCACGCCGGCCTTGAGGAACTCTTGGAAGTGGCGTCTCGCGAGCCAGTCTGCGGTGACGTGGTTCGAGTGCCTGGGCAGGAGTATCTGCACGTCCACGCCCCTCTTGGCAGCGTCTATGAGGCCGGCCCTCATCGCGCGGTCCGGGACGAAGTAGGCGTGGGTGAGGTAGATGTGACTGTTCGCCCGGTCTATCGCCTCGATGTACATAGCCCGGATCGGAAAGATTCTCAGGTACGGGTCGTTGCGCCGGAAGACGGTCGCCGGGTTCCAGACACGCTGTCTTACCGGCGCGATCTCGCTCAGCTCCGGTGTACGGTGCGCGTTCCAGAAATCGACGAAGTCGTTCTCCACCTCGCGTGCCTCGTCGCCCCGGACGCGCACGTGCGTGTCGCGCCAGCCAGCGGCATAGAGCGAGCCGATGTTGTAGCCGCCTAGAAAAGCCACCTGCCCGTCCGCCGCCATAAGGTGTCGATGATACCTGAAGACGTTGCGCGGGTTCGCGAGATTTTCCGGTCCCCACAAAGGGCGAAAGTGAAGCGTCTGTATCTCCTCGGGGAAGTGTTTGAACGAAGGGGGCACTACCACGTTCGCCAGACCATCAAAGATCACGCACACCCGCACGCCCTCGCACGCCTTACGCCTTAGCGCCTCAACGAAACGCCGGCCAACCTCGTCCCCCTTCCAAATGAACGTCCCGACGTAGATGTTATGCTCGGCGTTCTCGATCTCCTCGATCATCGCCTTATAAAGCTCGACCCCATATGGGTAGAGCTTCAGCCGTCCACCACTCTCCAGCTCAACCTCGGGCTGCTCCACCCACGGGAACCCCTCCTGCACCCTCCCCCGGCGCTTGCGAACCTCGGCTATCGCCACCAGGATCCCAACCAGAGTCGCCTGCACCGCCGCCATTGCCAACGCCACCCGCAACCCGAACCTCTGAAAGTCCGCCAGAGCGCCCCGCAATAAACTCAACACTCGCCAGGAAGGAGAAGAAGGCATCAGCGCCAGAACCTCCGCCCGAGCAAGGTACATACAAGGCCATCAAAGAGTAGCGCGAGAACGTCCCGGAAGCCGCCCGGTTCTCGAAAGGCGTGTAGCTTGCAGGCGGCCACGAGGCGGCGCAGATCGCAGTCCGGTTCCACCAACGCGTCTACTCGCTCTAGAAAATCTCTCAACAAGTCCTCCAGCTCTCCGTCGTGTGTAAACTTCTCTTCGGCGGTACGAATTCATACTAGAATTCTGTATGTCTCGACTCTCAATAACCTTCCCTCGGCATCATAACCCGTGAAGACGCTACCGGCGCGTCCATCGACTCGCGGTACGACTCGGCCTCCACCCCAGTACTGAAGACCGAAGTGCCCCAATCCTCCGTCACGATCAACGAGGTCTTCACGGGGGCATCGGAACATCGCCGGGGACGCGTAGCTACCGCCGCCGGATACGCGCGAAGAAGGCCTCAGCTTCCTCCCGAGCCCGTTGCATGATTTCGGAGCGCTCCTCCGGCCCCGGCTCCCTCTTGCCGCGCTCGAAGTAGAGTATCGCGGCTCGGCCCATCGCTAGCGTCCCTGCGTAGCCGACGACGCCGGCAGCCGCCCAGCCCGCCACCGGCACGAGCTTCAGGAACTGGCGAGAGAGAGCGCGGAAGCCGAACCCCGCAGCGAGCACCCCGATAAGCTCCCGCGCTCGCTCCATCGAGAGCTCCTCATCGTACGCGGCGGCTATCCCCAACACCATCCGGCCCTGATTGGCGGTAATAGCGGGCATGTCCGCGCCAGGTATCGGGAGGGCGCCGATCACGGCGTTCTGGCGGGCATTGTGGCGGATTATCTCCTCGCACACCGCGCGCCTTAGAACAGGATATCCTCGCCCGAGCGCAACCAGGTAATCCTCGTCCAGAGCGTCCGCGATCCGGGGCGTGAGCTCCCTCGTTACCGCCTCCCGGCTTACGGCCGGGAGGGAGACCGTCTCCGCACCCTCCACGGCCTTGCCCGAGATAAGAACTTCTATGCCTCCAGAGGTTTTGGTCACCGCTAGGAGCACGTCGGCACCATCGGCAGTCCTCTGCGCGTCTAGCAGATCGGCTAGAGCGGCAACCTTGGGGGAGTCGCCTGTTACGGCCAGGGTGACGTCTCTGCGGGCCGCTGATCTCGACTCCTGAAAGACACGGTAAAGGTTTCTCAATCCCAGCAAGGTGCACCCCTTTCGGTGGGCAGCTTCGTTGACCTTTGAATTCTTTCGGATATATTACGTCCAAGCAAGGCGTGGGTTTCGATAACGGATCCAGAGGAGAAGTTGCAGCCCCAGCGCGATCTTCGGGATATAGAAGAGATTCAAGAACTCTTCGAGGCCGGCCAGGAGTCCGGGACGCTGGAATCCAGCGAGGTCCTGGACCTGCTCCAGGAAGTGGACCTCTCGACCGATGAGATCCAACAGGTCTACGGTCTCCTCAAGGAGCACGGCGTTGAGGTAATCGACGCCGAGTTCCTCAACGACACCCTTCGCCACGAAGAAGAGGACGCCCAGCTCGTCGAAGAGGTATTGGAGAGCGATTTGCGCACCCGCTACACCGGCGACGCCGTCCAGATGTACCTCGACGAGATCGGCAAG
>JADDPM010000288.1 GCA_016781885.1 Rubrobacter sp. | reverse complement strand
ATCTACACGGACTTCTCGTACTTCACCGACGACGAGTACTTGGGCGAAGACGGCACGGACCTCTTCAACTACCTGACCGGGTACTCCGAGCAGGAGGAGTACCACGAGTTGCTCGTCGCCCCCCTGACGATGCGCGATAAGTTCGTGAGTCTCATAAGAGAGCAGGTCGAGCGAGCCGAGAAGGGTGAGACCGCGCGCATCTCGTGCAAGATGAACTCGTTGACGGACCCGAAGATCATCGAAGAGTTCTACCTGGCCTCGCAGGCCGGGGTGAAGATAGAGCTGGTGATACGCGGGATCTGCTGCCTCAAGCCCGGCCTAGAGGGGATCAGCGAGAACATTCGAGTGGTCTCGCTGGTGGGCCGCTTCCTGGAGCACGCGCGAGCCTTCGCCTTCGGGGAGGGAGATGACGAGAAGATCTATCTCGGCAGCGCCGACCTGATGCAGCGCAACCTGGACCGGCGCGTCGAGACCCTCTTCCCCCTGCGCGAGGCCCAGCACTGCCAGAAGGTCCGCCGTCTCCTCGACCTCCAACTCTCGGATACCGCGAACACCTGGGAGCTCGACGCCGACGGCTCCTATACCCGCCTTCGCTCGGAAGAAGGAGACGATCCCCTCGACAGCCAGGCTCTGCTCCTCGAAGAGCCTTTCTAGCCCGGTGCCGAACTCCGTCGTCCGCGCTCGCCCGGAGCATGCGAGGCTCGTCGCGCCCCTCTTCGACGCCTACAGGACCTTCTACGGTCAGCCCCCAGATCCAGAACTGGCCCACGAATTCCTGCGCAAGCGGCTCACGAGTGAGGAGTCGGTGATCTTCGTCGCGCTCAGAGGCGAGGCGGTGGTCGGCTTTACGCAGCTCTATCCGCTCTTCTCGTCCGTCTCGGCGCGTCGCCTGTGGGTGTTGAACGACCTGTTCATAGCCCCCGAGGCGCGGGGATGCGGCTTCGGGACGGCCCTGCTCGAGGAGGCCCGCAGGTTCGCTGCGGAGACCGGGGCGAAGGGTCTCACGCTGGCGACCGCCGTGGACAACCTGCCCGCGCAGCGCCTCTACGAGAGGATGGGATGGAAGAGGGACGAGACTTTCTACCACTACCACCTGGACGTTTGACCAGTGTTCGTCTCAGAGGGAGATCATAGATGGTGTCTAGGGTTACAATGCTGAAGTAACGTTAAGAAGTTTATCCGGGCCGTGGGTCGAGATCTAGCGAGGTATTCATGGAAGAGCAGGCCGCAGAGCAGGAGAGAACCCCGGGAGCGGCGCAACTCGCTAGGGAGGCGGCAGGCGAGGAGTCTTCTGGCGCGACCAAACGCGGGACCGGTCGCTCGCCCGGCGGCCGGCGGCCGGGACGTCGCGTTGGCACGGACCGGCAGGAGGTGGAGTGGCAGTACGACGTCTCCGACGAGCTCGGTAGGGTCGAGGAGTGGCTCGTCGGGCTTGACCGGTCCTCCGGGGCCGCCGTCGTCGAGGGTGATACGCGGGATCTCTCTGA
>JADDPM010000287.1 GCA_016781885.1 Rubrobacter sp. | reverse complement strand
TAACCTTGTTCGATGGCGCCCACGGCCCCGCCCATCTCCTCCGTTTTTTCGAGGATCTCCCAGATGGCGCGCTCCATATCGTTGGTCAGCGACTCCAGGTAGTAGGACCCCCCGAGAGGGTCCGACACGTTCGGTATGTTGGTCTCCTCGGCGATGATCTGCTGGGTACGCAAAGCGACCTTCATGGCGAACTCCGAGGGTATCGTGTACGCCTCGTCCAGGCCGTTGGTGTGCAGGGATTGGGTACCACCGAGCACCGCGGAGAGGGCCTGCAGCGTGGTGCGGACGATGTTGTTGATCGGCTGGGGCTTGGTCAGCGTGGCGGCGGCGGTCTGGGTGTGAAAACGCATGCGCATCGACTCGGGCTTCTTGGCGCCGAACTCTTCCTTCATCATCTTGGCGTAGACCCGACGCACGGCCCGGAACTTGGCGATCTCTTCGAAGAAATCGGACTGAGAGACGAAGAAAAACGAAAGCCGTGGCGCAAAATCGTCTACGTCGAGGCCGACGCTCGTCACGTCTTGCACGAAAGCCTTCGTGTTCGCCAGGGTGAAAGCGACCTCATGCAGGGGACTGCCCCCGGCTTCCGAGATGTGATAGCCGCTGATGTTGATGGGGTTATAGCGTCGCATGTTGCGCGCGCAATACACGATGGTGTCACGCACGATACGCATGCTCGGGCGGATCGGGTAGACCCACTCCTTCTGGGCCGCATACTCCTTCAGGATGTCGTTCTGAATGGTGCCGGAGAGTTTGTTGAGATCGTAGCCTTTCTCTTCCGCCAGCGCCACGTACATCGCCAGCAAGATCCAGGCGCTCGGGTTGATGGTCATAGAGACGCTGATCTCCTCCAGGTCTATGCCCTCAAACAGCGCCTCCATGTCGTCGAGGACGTCGATCGCCACACCCTCGCGCCCCACCTCGCCCCAGCTCATGCTGTCGTCGGAGTCGTAACCCATAAGGGTCGGCATGTCGAAGTCCACCGACAAGCCTGTCTGGCCCTGCCGAACCAGGTACTTCAGGCGTTGGTTGGTCTCGGCGCCCGAGCCGAAACCGGCGATCTGGCGCATGGTCCAGGCGCGACCCCGGTACATGGTCGGGTACGGGCCGCGGGTGAAAGGGTAACGGCCTGGCAGCCCGATCTCTTCCCAGGGCGTGTCGGCGACGTCCGCCGGTGTGTAGACGCGCTTCACCGGAAAACCCGAGCCGCTGAAGTACTCCGACCTCTGCTCCGGC
>JADDPM010000286.1 GCA_016781885.1 Rubrobacter sp. | reverse complement strand
GGTGGGGAGCGACCGGCCCCGGGAGCGCCCCCTGACGGTCACCGTCCCTGCCAAGACCGCCCATGAATAATCCGGGCTATGGCGATTGGCAGTGCCGGGCACCGTGCCATCCTTATCCACGACCATGCCTTGTGACACCACCGGTTGGCGAGAGGCCAGCGTCCCCGTGAATCCCTACGACGCCTGCCGGCCAAAGCCTGTGGTACGTGACACTCATGACGAGGCCCGAAGTTCGGCATGCCACCTTCGGCGGCGTGATCGTCGCTCCCTCCAACACCTTCGGGACCCAGACGCGGAACGGGTGTGTCACACCCGTAGCGTCGGTTGGGGTTGCACCATGTGCTCAGCCATGACGCTTCGGGATGAATCGACCACGGGCGTCGAGGAATGCTGGAGTCGTCTGCAGGAATCAAGAGGACGAGCGGGCATGGAATCGCCCGCTCGCCTCGCAGCTATGGGGGATGGCGAACGCCTGTCGCAAACCTACGCCTTGGGGCTCAGTCCTCAACCCTAAGTGTCGGGCTTACCCTTCGAACAGGGCTCTCGCCACGGCACGGCTCAGGGCCTTGGAGGTGTTCTCCGCGTCGCACTCGGTCACGTTGTTCTCGCGGATTGTCAGCACGTTGACGTCGCACACGTTGGCCGCGACGCCGACCGGGACGGCGACGGAGACGGGGAATTGGAGGTTCAGGTTCTGCAGGTTGACGTTGATCAGGCCGTCTTGGTCGTTAGTTTGAGCGACGGCGCTGGTCGCCGTGCCCGCCAGCAGCGTCACGGCACAGATGAGTGCCAGTACCGACGCTCGAACGCTTGCTCCAGCCATGTCACGCTCCTCTGCTTTCGGGAGGCTTCATCGGTAGCGAAGCCGCTCCCTCCTTCTGCACACAGACGTTCTCTCCCCCGAGTTGCCGACTCTTCAGCTTCTGCATCGTCGACCGATCTGGATTGGACGAAGCACCTTGCACCTCGCAGTGGCCTCGTCCATCCGGTCGCCTCCAAGCACGGGCCAGGGCGGGTCGCGGCACAGCGTCTGCACGGCGCTCATCTCCTCACGATCCAGGGAAACAATCGAAGCGGTAGCTGCTGCGACGATCGACGAGTGGCGACCGACGAGCACCCGTCGCGGAATGGATGCAGGTCGTCCGGCGAAAGACGTCGTGTCCGGATCCCCGCGGCACCCTGTTGAACTTCTGCCCGGCAGTTCGTCCCCAGTTCGGGTGGTCTGCTGTCTCGGGATACAGAAAATGCTCCCCTGCTGCTCAGGAGGGAAGCTATGCGGAGGGAACCCTGTGGAGAGCAGGTCGCCGTCCCTCGGGCGATCCTTAACCCTGATCTGTACTGAGATCAGTATTGCCACGGAGAGGCAGTGCAAAAAGGCACACCCGTACCCAATAGACGAGTATTTCTGTCGCTGTGACGTGAGTATCCGTATACCCGTCGACGGCCTTCTACCTTGCCATCTCGCAACAACATCCCAGGCAGATGGACGGCCTGAAGGTGATGCCGACGGAGAGTATCTCTGACCTGCCCCCCGAAAACTGGTCCACGGATAATGGGAGTC
>JADDPM010000041.1 GCA_016781885.1 Rubrobacter sp. | reverse complement strand
AGAAAAAGCAGAAGACGGAAGGGCTGCCGCCCTACAACGTGGTCCTGCTCGACGACGACGAGCACAGCTTCGAGTACGTGATCTATATGCTCAAGAAGCTCTTCGGGCACTCACCGGAGAAGGGCTACAAGATGGCGGTAGAGGTGGATACCACCGGCAGGGTCGTCGTCGCCACCACTAACCTGGAGCAAGCCGAATTGAAACGCGACCAGATTCACGCCTTCGGCCCCGATCCGCTTATTCCGCGCTGCAAGGGTTCGATGTCGGCCGTTGTAGAGCCGGCCTCCGGCTAAGCCCGGTCTCCCGTGGTAGTGAGGCAGCTACCCGGCCTAGTCGTCGCCCCCAGAGTCCATCTCGCCGAAGTCTCCTTCGAACGCGTCGTCGGTGCCGAGGTTCATTTCGGGTCCTCCGAAGTCGAAGAAGCCGTGACCGCGGTGACGGCTGCGGTGATGATGTCCGCCGCCGAGCATCCGCGAGACGCCATACGCCGCGATGCCGCCGAGCACGCCCTTCGCGAGCGGGTTGCTCAACATCCCGCCTCCGCTGCTCCCGTGTCCTCCACTCGCATGGCTGCCCGCCGCGTGCCCTCCCCCGCTGAGTCCACCGAGCAGTTGGCCGAGCAGCCCGGGCTGTTGCTGGTCGAGCCGGGCCGTCGTCCGCGCCAGGTAATCGGGGTCCTGGAGGCGGTCGTCTATGCCGTCCTTGTTCACGTCCGGGAAACTGTGACCCTGCTGTTGGGCAGATTGGATCAACTGCTGGCCAAACTGCAGGCGCTGCTGGGGCGTCATCTGCGAGAAGACGTCCTGCGCGGACTGCTGGTAGACATCAGGGGGAAGGTTCGGGGCCACCTGCTGGTAGCGCGCTGTCGCCTCCTCATCTGAGACCGCCCGCGGTCCTTGCTGTTAGCAATTGGCGAAGTCCTCGTGATCCTTCTGAGAACCACCGAAAAGGTTCCTTGCGAAGTCCATCTCCGTACCTCCTGGTCTCGCCCGCGACTCCGAGCTTTGCTCATCATATGAAGGCTGAAACTAAACCGCAGTGTAACACCACGCACGAAAGCAGAGCCGGTATCGCCCCGGAAGCTAGGTCAGGCGGTTGAAGGCGAAAGCAGACAAGTGATACGCACGACGGGCCGCTACTCCCTGCGCGAGGGGTGCGGTGCCAGAAGCGGTTTCGAGCAATATCGGGTCCCCGGTAGGGACTACCGAATAGGCCGCCCCGCCGCTCCACGAACGGCGAGGCCGGGCTTGGTTTAAGGGCTACCTGGTCAGCCGGTGAGCTCGGCTATCTCCTCGTCGGTGAGACGCAGGTCGGCGGCAGCAACGTTTTCTTCGAGGTGTTCGACGGAGGAGGTCCCCGGTATGGGGAGCATCACCGGGGAGCGCGCGAGGAGCCAGGCGAGAGCAACCTGACCCGGGGTCGCGTCGTGGCGGCTGGCGATCTCGTCGAGAGCGCCACCAGGACGCGCCAGCTCGCCGACTGCCAGCGGGAACCAGGGGATGAAGGCGATCCCCTCACGCTCGCAGTAGTCGAGCACGTCCTCGGAGCCGCGGTCGGTGAGGTTGTAGCGATTCTGCACGGAGACTATCGGCACGACCTTCTGCGCCCGCTGTATCTTCTCGACATCTACCTCGGAGAGGCCGACGTAACGGATCTTTCCCTCATCACGCAGCTCGGAGAGGACGCCGAACTGCTCCTCCTCCGGGACTTTAGGGTCTATACGATGCAACTGGTAGAGGTCTATGCGCTCCAGCTTCAGGCGCTCGAGGCTTCCCTCACACGCCTCGCGTAGGTGCTCGGGCCGCCCGTTTGGCTCCCACTCTCCCGGTCCCCCGCGCACGAGACCGCCCTTGGTAGCGATGACCATGTCTTCGGGATAAGGATATAGCGTCTCGCCGATGAGATGCTCCGATACCTCTGGACCGTAGGAGTCGGCTGTGTCTATGAGGTTGACCCCGAGCTCCACTGCGCGCCTGAGCACAGCCGTGGCCTCTTCCGGGTCATCCGGCTCTCCCCAGATGCCCTTGCCGGTGATCCGCATCGCCCCGAACCCCAGGCGGTTTACGGGGAGATCGCCCCCCAGCTCGAAGGTTGCTGTATTGTGTCTCTCTTCCGACATCACATATCCTTTCGGTTCGGTTATATCTTCCGCTCCACGACAGTACCACGGTCTCGTTCCGCGAGACGCTCGCGTTCCTAGCCGCTCGCGGGGCCGAGGCGGAGGATGCGGTCGTCGTCGGGGATGGGGTTGCCGCGACCGTCGCGATTGCTCGTGAGGACCCAGAGCGAGCCGTCGGGGGCTTGCTCTACGTGACGCAGCCGTCCGGCCTCGCCCCGCAGGAACTCCTCCCGCTCCACGACGTTACCCCGCTCGTCGAGGTCCAGGCGGAAGAGGCGCTGCCCGCGGAGGCCCGCCATAAAGAAGTCGCCTTCCCACTGCGGGATCGCACCGTCGATCAGGATCTCCGCGCCGCTCGGGGAGGCCTCGCTGGTGGGAGAGTACGTGGCGATGGGGTCTATGTACCTCTTCCCTCCCCCCTCACCCTCGACCTCCGGCCAGCCGTAGTTGCCGCCCGGCTCGATCCGGTTGACCTCGTCGTAAATATCCTGACCGAACTCGGAGGCGTAGAGCCGGCCGCCCGCGTCCCACGCGAGACCCTGCACGTTGCGATGCCCGTAAGAGTAGACCGGGTTGTTCGGGAACGGGTTGTCCTGAGGCACCCTTCCCTCCGGCGTAATACGCAGGATCTTGCCGGCCACGGAGTTGAGGTCCTGGGAGGTCGAGGTGTCGCCCGCGTCGCCCGTACCTACGTAGAGCATGCCATCTGGACCGAAGGCTATCCTGCCGCCGTCGTGATAGGAGTTTACGGGTATACCGGTGAAGACGGGCTCTGGATTCTCGCCAAGGCGGAAGCGGACCACGCGGTTGTCCTCGTTCGTAGAGTAGTAGGCGTAGATGAGTCCGTCCGTCTCATAGTCGGGCGAGAGCGCGATCCCCAGCAATCCACCCTCGCCGCGTCCGCCAGCGGGCAGAGTCTGAAGCTCCTCGACGTTGCCCGCCGCGTCTACCGACAAGAGCCGCGCGCTGTCGCGCTCGGTGACGAAGGCCTCGCCGGTCGGAAGAAACGCGAGCCCCCAAGGCGCTTCGAGCCCGGTGGCGACGACGCTCGTCTGGACCCTGACCGGCCCGGCCTGCGCAGAGGTAGCCTCTCCAGAGGCATCCTCAATCTCCGGTGTCCCAGTATCCTCATGGGTAGGCGTACCGCCCTCGGTCAGCTCGGTCTGCCCGCCGCTCCCCTGTGACTCTGTCTGATCCCCGCTGCCGCCCGGGTCCGCAGGCTCATCAGACGACCCCTGGCCCTGCCCGCCGCACCCGGCCAGAACCGCGACGACGAGGACGGAGAGAACACCGAGCCGGACCAGCATTCCCGGCCAGGCCTTCTTGCCTGCAACGCTGCTCGGAGTTAGACGCGGCACTACACCTCCAGGGGGTTAGAGAAAGCAGATACCGCCCGATTATAGACCACGTTCCTGTCCGGCTAGCCGTATTTTTCACACTGGAACACATGATGTCACCCACCATGTTCTAGAATCCGTCCCCTGTACGTGGACCGTTAGGAGACCGGAGGCCGTTGGCACAGAAGAGGGCGAAGACCGGCGACACGCCGGCGCTGGCAAGTGCGAAGGGACGACTCGACGTGTTGCGGGCGCCGCTCGGCGCGGTCTTTCTGGCCGCCTACGCGGCGTCGTCCTTCACGGACTATCCTCCGGTCATGGCGGTCTTTCTGGGGACCGGGGGCCTGCTGCTGGCGATCTCCGTGCCGTGGGCGAGCGGGTTCCACAAGGCGCTGGCGCTGGCGGCGCTGCTCGCGCTCGGGGCGACGGTACTGACGGGGCGGTTCGAGGCGGGGGCGTTCTTCGAGGGGTTGCCGATCTACTTCAACATAATCGCGGTGCTCCTGGTGTTGAGCATCGCGGGGTACCCGATCCGCGCAGAGCGGTATACGGTCCAGATCCGGGCGCTCATGGCGGCGATGACGCACAGGGGCGCAGGCGTGAGGACGACGTCCGGAGTATTGGGGCACTTGCTCGGAGCGGTCCTCGACGTCGGGGGGTTCGTGCTCATAGACGTGATCCTGCGTCGCTCCGCCCCCCACGACCGTGCCGAAGCCCTGACGTGGGCGGGACGGGGCTTCTCGTTCACCCCCCTGTGGACGAACCTCAACGTCTTCACCGTCACCATAATCACGCTGACCGGCGTCTCCTACCCGGGCCTGCTCGCGGTCTCGCTCCCGTTCGTGATCCTGGGTCTCGCAGTCATGCTCCTCGTCGCCCAGAGAGAGAAGGGCCAGATCGAAGAACCACCCGATACACCTCTAAACCGTGGCGCCGCCGCCGTGGTCCTGTACCCCGTGCTGCTGGTAGTCGCGGTCGCGGTCGTGAGCGCATTCGTACCCAGACTCTCCCTGACGGCGACTATCTCGATAACCGTCGCGGCGGTCGTCGTCCTCATCGCCCTGCTGGCGGCTGCACTGCTCCGCAGCCCCTCGCCGCTCCAGCGTCTCGCGGGTGAGACGCGCGACTCGCTCGTCTCCTCCCACCCAGAGTTCGCCCTCTTCGGGCTGGCCGGAATACTCGTGGTCTCGCTGGAGCAGCTCAACGCGCTCTCGCCCGTCGGCGACCTCTTTAACGCCTTGCCGGCGGTGCTCGTGGCACCCGCGCTCGCGCTCGTTACCGGGCTCGGCTGGATCGCCGGGATACACGTGATCCCCCTGATCCTCCTCGTAAACACGGCGTTCCCGCTGGACGGCGGGCCTGCCCCGGCACTGTGGGCCATAGCGATACTGCTCGGAGGGCAGGTCGCCATACTGCTCACCCCGTTCTCCAACGCGGTCACGATGCTCTCACGGCTAACGGGGCTGCACCCGATTCAGATCGGGCCGAAACAGAACTGGCCGTTCGCCCTCGCCCTGGCGCTCGCCACGACCGTCTACCTCGGGCTGTTGACCCTGCTGTTACTCTGACCGGTTTACCGCAGGCCGGGGATCTTTTCGAGGACCTTCAAGACGCCGGTCATTACGCGGGCGTAGCGCTCCCCGGATACACCCGGCGGCCCGCTCGGGGAGAACAGACGCTGCACGGCGACGGTTTGGACGTCGGTGTACCTTAGGATGCCCTCCCTGCCGTGGCGACGGCCCAGCCCCGAGTCCTTCATCCCGCCCATCGGGGCGTCGGTCGAGGCCCAGGCCGTAGCGTAAACGTCGTTGACGTTGACCGTCCCGACCCGCAAGCGGGTCGCCACCTCACGCCCGCGCTGCGTATCGCGCGTCCACACGCTCGCGTTCAGGCCGTACAGACTATCGTTGGCCTTCTCGACCGCCTCTTCAGCCGAGCGGAAGCGCTGTAAGGAGGCGACCGGGCCGAACGTCTCGTCGGCGAAGAGCGTCATCCCCGCGCGGACGTCCGTGAGGATCGTCGGCTCGTAGAACAGGGGCCCAAGGTCGGGCCGGGGCCGTCCGCCCGCGAGTACCGTCGCTCCTTTCTCAGTAGCGTCGCGGACGTGCTCCTTCACGGTCTCTAGCTGCTTGTGGGAGACGAGCGAGCCCACGTCCACGGTGTAGTCGAGGGCAGGACCGAGCTTGAGGTCCCTGGTCTTCTCCACGAAACGCTGCATGAAGCGATCGAAGATCGAGTCGTGGACGAAGAGACGTTCGATAGAGATGCAGAGCTGGCCGGCGTTCGAGAAGCAGCCGCGGACGGCCCCCTCCGCCGCGCGTTCGAGGTCGGCGTCTTCGAGTACGATCATGGGGTTCTTCCCGCCAAGCTCCAGGGAGCAGCCGACCAAACGCTCCCCCGCCTGCCGGGCGACGGTCCGACCGGTCGCGGTGCTCCCGGTAAACGCGACGTAGTCCACCGCCCCGATAAGGGCCGGCCCCACCTCCCGCCCCTCGCCGGTCACTACCCCGAAGAGGTCGCGCGGGAGCCCGGCCTCGTCGAGCAGCTCGGCCGCGCGGAGCGCCGTAAAAGAGGTCTGCCGGTCGGGCTTGAGGACGACGGCGTTGCCGGCCACGAGCGCCGGGAGCGAGTCGGTGACGGCGAGCGTCAAAGGGTAGTTCCAGGGAGAGATGATCCCGACGACGCCCTTCGGGTGACGGTACTCCCTCGTCGAGGTCAAACCGGGGAACACGCCCCGCCGCCGGCGCGGACGGAGGTGCTCCGCCGCGCGGTGCGCGTAGTAGCGGGCGACGATGGCACAGTCTGCGACCTCCTCCAAGGCGTGCCCGCGGGCCTTGCCGCTCTCGACCTGCACGAGGTCCAGGATCTCATCCCGCCGCGAGAGCACGAGGTCGTGGAAGCGTCGCAACACTCGCGCCCTTTCACCGATGCTCCGCCGGGCCCAGGCCCCCTGCGCCGCCCTCGCCCGGCCGACCGCCTCCCGCACGTCCTCCGCGGTTCCCCGTGGAACCTCGCCCAGAGGCTCTCCCGTAAACGGGACGAACGTGGGCAACATCTCGCGCCCCTCCATCGGCGCCGAGATACGCGCCTTGAGACGCTCGATCAGGCGTGCGTCGATGGCATCTGTCCTCGCGAGCCTCGTATCCGACATCTCGACCTCCTCGTACTCTCTTCCAATACCCTCAACCCGGGTGCGGCACCCGTTTCGGAGCGGTGAGGCCCGTCAGAATAGAGCGCGACCGGCGATTCTTTGCTCGCCCCTCGCCCCGCCGCCTGCCTCGTGCAACTCGCGATACCTTACTTGCTACAGTGAAAGCACCGGGCGCGTCAGGTGACGCGCTTCTCACCCTTCCCGGCGGGGACTATCCCCAGACCGGCCAGCAGGAGGCACGCGAGCGCCACTACCGCCAGGATAGTGCGGAGGCCGTGGAAGAAGTTCCAGCGGTCCCGCACCTCGTCCCAGTTAGCGGGCGGGCTCTCAACCGACCAGACGTCCATGATCTCCGCGTTGATCGGTACGTTGACGAGCACGGTGCTGATCATCAGCGCCACGGTAAACAGCACGCCGACGAGTGTGAGGGTGAAGGCGGGAGACTTGAAATCGCGGCGCATCAGGAACAGGACGAGCAGGCCCGACGCTATGACGAGGGTCACGAACACAGGCATCACCGGCTCGAAGACCTCGTGCTTGGGTTTCTGTACCGCGGTGTATACGGAGGCTGGCAGGTCGAGCAGCGCCACCTCGACGAAGACGACCCCCACCAGCAGACCGGCGAGAAGCGCCACGAGGAACAGGTTTATAAAGCGGGCGAGCTTCAGAGCCACGATCATCCTCCCGAACGCGAAATGTTGCGCCCCTAATATGCCTTCGAAGGAGTTCACGCGCCCGGAGGAGACAGCGAACGGGTCTTCTCTACACGGTTGAGACGAGCACGTAGAGGGCGATGGCGAGGTAGTGGCAGACGCTCCCGGCGACGACGAAGAGGTGCCAGACAGCGTGGGAATAGGGGGCTCGTCTGGAGTGGTAGAAAACGGTACCGGCAGTGTAGAGGACGCCGCCGGCAGCGAGCAGCGCAAGGGCGCCCGGCGAGAGGAGAACTATTATGGGCTTCGCGGCGATTATGCACAGCCAGCCCATCAGCACGTAGGCGACGGTCGAGAGGACGGCGAAGCGACCGGTCGCCAGGACCTTGAAGACGATGCCGGCAAGCGCGAGGCTCCAGACGAGCCCGAAGAGCGTCCAGCCCCAGCCGCCGCGCAGGCTGACGAGGGTTATCGGTGTATACGTACCGGCGGCGAGCAGGTAGATCGCGCAATGGTCCAACACTCGTAACGCGCCCCCGGCCCTCGTCCCCTTGAACGCGTGATACAGCGTCGAGGCCGCGTAGAGCGCCACGAGCGTAGCCCCGTAGATCGCGGCGCTCACTACGTGCCACGCCTCCCCCCGCTCCGCGCCCAGAGCGATCAGCACGACAGCCCCGGCGACGCTCGCCAGGAGGCCCAAGCCGTGTGTGACGCTGTTGGCGACCTCCTCCCGGACCACCACAGGCGGCGGGCCGTTGCCAGTCAAGCTAGACTGTCCGGAAGGAGACGAGCCCATCGTCCACGCGCTCCGCCCGCGCTTCGAGGACGAGGTGATCCAGGTGGGCCAGGGTCTCGGCCAGCGCGAAGCATCGCTCGTAGATTGATAGTCCGTAGCGGAAGACCTTGCGTGAGACCTCGTGCGGCGTCTTGGGTTGGTCCTTTATCTCCTGCAGCATCTCCTCGAGTCGCTCCTCGTGGTGAGTCAGAAGCTCGTCTATCCGGCCTTCGAGGTCGTGGAAGAGCGGGCCGTGGCCGGGGAGGACGAGCTCCACCGGGAGGCTTCGCATGCTTCGGAGGGTCTCGGTGTAACGCTTCAGTGGGTTAGGGGCGGTCTCCGGCCAGAGGCCGACGTTGGGGGTGATCTTCAGGAGGACGTGGTCGGCGACGAAGAGAATCCTGCGCCCCTCGTCGTGGAGCAAGAGCTGGTGGTCGGCGTGCCCGGGCGCGTGTACCACCCGCGCCGTCCCCGGCCCGAGTGGCACCTCCTCCCCCTTTTTCAAAGGGACCATCTTCTCGGGGAGAACGAGGTTCGTTCTCATGCTCCGCGCGGCCTTTTCGGCGGTCCCGTGCTCCATCCCGTGGCGCACCAGATGATTGACGAACTCCGACAGGTCGCGGGTCTACCAGACCTCGCGGGAGTTCTGGATCTCACTCTCAAGCATGTATACCGGCGCGCCGCTGATCCCCTGTAACCAGGGCGCCGCCCCGAGGTGATCCGGGTGAAAATGCGTCGCGATGATGCGCTCTACGTCCCGCTGCAAATCGCACCCAACCGCCGCAGCCCCCGATTCCCAGGTCGCCCTCCCCTCAGGGTAGTCGAAGCCGGTGTCGATCAGGGTCCACCCATCGTCCCCCTCCACGAGATAAATCGAGACGAATACGAGGGGTATGGGCACAGGTACCTTTAGCTGGTACACGCCCTCGGCGACCTCCGCCGCCTCCCCGACCGGCTGCGTACCCAGGTGCGAGGGCTTCACACCGTCAACAAAGATCTTCCTCAAACAATACCTCTCAAAGAGGACAGCGGTCAGCCGGAGAAGCCGACCGCTTATGACCAGTAGCTGAAGTTAGTTCTGCAGGTTCTCGAAGATGCCCGCGGCTCCCATGCCGCCGCCGATGCACATGGTGACCATGCCGTACTTCGACTCGCGGCGCTTCATCTCGCTCAGGAGCTGGACGGTGAGCTTGGTGCCGGTGGCGCCCATCGGGTGGCCGAGAGCGATCGCGCCGCCGTTCACGTTAGTCTTCTCAAGGTCTATGCCGACCTCCCGGATCACGGCTAGCGTCTGCGCCGCGAAGGCCTCGTTGAACTCGATGAGGTCTATGTCGTCGAGGCTCAAGCCCGTGAGCTCCAGCACCTTGGGTATGGCGACCATCGGTCCTATCCCCATAACCTCCGGCCGCACACCGCCGACGGCGAAACCGACGAAGCGGGCGAGCGGTTGGAGCCCTAGAGACTCGGCTCTCTCGCGCTCCATGACGACGACCGCCGCCGCCCCGTCGCTCCTCTGGGAGGAGTTGCCGGCCGTTACGGTGCCATCCTGGTGGAAGACGGTCGGAAGCTCGGCGAGCTTCTCCAGCGAGGTGTCGCGCGGCCCCTCGTCGCGCTCGAAGGTGGTCTCCATGTGCTGCGGCTCGCCGTTGTCGTCGACCCAGTTCAACTCGACATCCAGCGGCACGATCTCCTCGTCGAAGCGCCCGGACTCGACGGCCTCTTTGGCGCGGGTGTGGCTCCTCAGGGCGAACTCGTCCTGGTCCTCGCGCGAGACCTCGAACTCTTTGGCGACCTGTTCCCCGGTCAGGCCCATCCCCATGTAGACGGCGGGGTTGGTTTCGACCAGCGTGGGGTTCGGGGAGAAGTTCGGCATCTCCAGCGTGGTGGACATGTGCTCGACCCCGCCCGCCACGATGGTAGTGGCGAAACCAGCCATGATCCTCTCAGCCGCGAACGCTATAGTCTGCAAACCAGATGAACAGAACCTGTTAACGGTCTGCCCCGGCACGGTCTCCGGCAGCCCGGCCCGGAGGAGCGACTGCCGCGCGACGTTGTACCCCTGCGTCCCTTCCGGCATCGCACACCCGATAATGACGTCCTCGACCTGCTGCCGGTCGAGCCCGTCCGCACGCTTGAGAGCCTCGTCTATGGCGGCGCCGGTCATGTCCACCGGATGTGCGCCCCGCAGGGTGCCCTTCGGGGCGCGACCGACGGCGGTCCTCGCGCCCGAGACGATCACTGCTTCCTTCATTGTTCTCTCCCTTCGGTGGAGCATTTGCTCTGCGGACGATCACTCGCCCGGCGAGACGGCTTGCGGGGAGAGGCTTCAGCGTCCCCCTGCCGGCCGGCTTCGTTAGTTTCTCAAAGGCTTTCCGGTCTTTAGCATCGCGCCGATGCGCTCGTGGGTCTTCTCGTTCTTCAGGAGCTCCAGGAATGCTTCCTTCTCGAGCCTGAGTATATATTCCTCGGGGACCCATTGGGCTACCGAGATATCGCCACCGGTGAGGACGCGCGCGAGGTGACCGGCGATGACGCCGTCGTACTCGGTGGCGTAGCCGCCCCACATCATGGTCCTAATGACCGAAGCCTCGATGGCCGCACGTACAACCGTCCCGGCGGCGTAGATGGATTTGTCGCGGACGGGCGGGGCGTAGCCGTCGGCGAGGTCGAGCGTCTCGCGCTTGGCGGCGTGGATGAGGTGGTCGGCGTTCATTACCACCCGGTCGTCTTCCTTGAGGAATCCCATCTCCTTCGCCTCCAGCGCGCTACCCGAGACTTGCGCGAGAGCTATCTTCTGAAAGACCTCCTGCACGTAGGGAAGCGAGGGCGCCCGGGTATGCATCGCCGGGGAGACGAGCCTGCGAATCATCTCCTTCGTGCCGCCGCCCGCCGGGATGAGCCCGACCCCGACCTCGACGAGGCCCATGTACGTCTCGCCCGCAGCACAGATGCGGTCGGTGTGCAGGGCGATCTCCGCCCCGCCGCCCAGAGTCTGCCCGTGCGGGGCGGCGACGACCGGCTTGGAGGCGAAGCGGAAGCCCATGAGCAGGTTCTGTAGGGCATCCACGGCTTCGACGATGCGGTCCAGGTCGCCTTGCTGGACCCCTTCCGCGACCTCGCCGAGGTTCGCGCCGACGCAGAAGTTCCGGCCCTCGTTGCCGATCACGAGCCCTACCCACTCGTCCTCTTCTTCGAGCCGCCTGAGGGCCTCGTAGCCCATCTCGACGGCGGCGGCGTCTATAGAGTTGCCTCTGGAGTGGATCTCGAAGCACAACACCCCGTCACTGAGGTCCAGGATGCTCGCCGAGTCGTTGCGCGAGATCTCCTTTCCCTCCTCGCGCACCCGGTCGAGCGATATGACCATCGGGTCCTCGCGCACCGGCTCGTACTCCATGTTCACCGGGCTGAACTGGAGCTCGCTCGTCCCCTCCTTCTTGTAGAAGCTCTCGTTACCCCCCTGCAACATCTCCCTCACCCAACCAGCGACCTCGATGCCCAAAGAATCCATCTGCTCGACGGTCTCGCCGACGCCGAGTAGGTCCCACATCCTGAACGGCCCGGCCTGCTGACCGTAACCCCACTCCATCGCGTGGTCCACGTTCTCCAGCGTGTCGGAGATCTCCGGCATCCGCCGCGATGCATACGCGAGGTCGGGCAGGAGGGTGTCCCTCAGGTACCGGGCGTGCCGATCCTCCTCAGCCCTCTGCATGATGAAGCGCAGCCGCGCCCCGAGATCGCCCTGCTTCTGGGCCTCCTGCGCTAGCGGCACGTCGGGATTCTGGGCGGGCTCGTGCTCGAAGGTTTCGAGGTTCAGGACGTCGAAGACGGTCTTGCCGTCCCGCCTGTCACGCTTGTAGAAGCCGGCCCCGGTCTTGTTGCCGAGGAGGTTTTTCTCGATCATCTGCTTGAGTATCACAGGTGGACGCAACTGCTCCCTCGACTCGTCCTCCGGGACGAGTTCGTAGAGGTTCTCGGCGACGCCCACCGCTATGTCCAGGCCAACCTGATCGTTCAACCGGAAGGTCGCGGTCCTGGGGCGGCCGATCAGCGGACCCGTTATGGCGTCTATCTCCTCGATGCCGTAGCCGTGCTCAAAGGCGTAGCGCATTGAGTTCATCCCGCTGAAGCTGCCGAGGCGGTTGCCGATGAAGTTCGGGGTGTCCTTGGCGATCACGCCGCCCTTGCCGAGCACCCGCTCGCCCAAGGCCCGCGCCTCCTCGACGATATGCAGGTCGGTCTCAGAGGTCGGAATGATCTCGAAAAGCTTGAGATAGCGCGGCGGGTTGAAGAAGTGCGTGCCTAAAAAGCGCTTCTTGAAGCTCTCCGAGCGGCCTTCGGCGACCTGGTGCAGCGGGATGCCGGAGGTGTTTGAGGAGATGATGGCGTCGTCTTTGGCGAGCTCTTCCACGCGCTGCATGAGCTGCTGTTTCGGTTCGAGCTTCTCGATGATGGCTTCCAGGATCCAGTCTGCGTGCGCGACTCGCTCGAGGTCGTCGTCGAAGTTGCCGATGCGCATCCGCTCCAGGACGCTCTTGCTCATGAGGGCGGCGGGCCTGGCCTTTTTCATCCGCTCGAAGCCACCCTTTACAATGGCGTTCTTGTCGTCACCGTCCTGCGGGGCGATGTCGAGCAGGTCAACCTCCAGCCCGGCGTTCGCGCAGTGCGCCGCGATCGCCGCCCCCATCGTCCCCGCCCCGAGGACGGCTACCCTGCGTATCCTGTGCGTCATCTGACCTCCCGCATCACGATCCCGTTCACCCCATCCGCTGTCCCTGCGACGGATGCCGACCTCCTACATGGAAACATAGCCCACGCCCCCGCGCCGCTCAAATTCCGCGCGGCTCCCCGATCAACCATAGATCTCCCGGCGCAGGGATTCGAGGGCCTCCTGTACTCGCAACAGGTGCGCCTCGAACCTCTCCCGTATCTCGGCGTACTTCTCCTCGCCCAGCGGCGTGATAGTGTAGAAGCGGCGGCTCCTGGTATCCGGGTCCTCCCACTCACCCGTCACGTAGCCCTTCTCCTCCAGACGCCGCAAGAGCGGATAGACCGCGTTCGGCGAGACGCTCATCACCCCGCCCGTCGTCTCCTTGATCCCCCGGATGATGCTGTTGCCGTACTCCGGCCGCCTCCTCACCATGTGCAGGATCAAAAGCGGAAACACGCTCTTCGACTTGACCTCGCCGAAAAAGACATCCTTCGGCGTCGCGCCCGCCGTACTGCTCATAGGCTCTACCAACCCGAGTCCTCCAAATTATTGTCAAAATTGACAACCTCAAATATGATAACACTCCGACGCGGCGTCTGGAGGCCGTGCTAGAGTGTAAGGAATAAGGGAGCAAAGGAGGAAGGCTTTGATCGCCGACGTTACCCGGTCTCTGGGGACCGATTACTACCTGCTCGAAGAGCTCTTGACGGACGAGGAGCGCGAAGTCCGGGACAGGGTGCGGGCGTTCGCCGATCGGGAGGTCATCCCGATCATCAACGACTACTGGGACAAGGCCCAGTTCCCGTTCGAGCTGATCCCGAAGGTCGCCGAGTTGGGCATCGCGGGCAGCACGATACAGGGTTACGGATGCCCGGGGATGAGCTACGTAGCGGCCATGCTCGTCGCGATCGAGATGGCGCGCGGCGACGGCAGCCTCAACACCTTCTTCGGGGTCCACTCGGGGCTTGCGATGGGGACCATCGACATCTGCGGCTCGGAGGAACAGAAGGAGCGGTGGCTCCCGCAGATGGCGCGACTGGAGAAGATCGGGGCCTGGGGCCTCACCGAGGCCAAGCACGGCTCCGACTCGGTGATGCTCGAAACCTCAGCGAGGCGCGAGGGCGACGAGTATGTGTTGAACGGAGAGAAGCGCTGGATCGGCAACGCCACCTTCGCCGACCTCATAAGTATCTGGGCGCGCGACGAGGCGGACGGGCAGGTCAAGGGGTTCGTGGTCGAGAAGGGCGCCCCAGGATATTCGACCGAGCTCATAACCGGCAAGATGGGCAAGCGAGCCGTCTGGCAGGCGAACATCTACCTCGATAACGTCCGTGTGCCTGTGGAGAACAAGCTGGAGGGGGCGAACTCCTTCAAGGACACCAACAAGGTGCTCACCGCGACGCGTGGCGGGGTCGCGTGGGAGGCGGTCGGGCACGCTGTCGCGGCCTACGAAGCGGCGCTGACGTATGCCAAGGAGCGGGTGCAGTTCGGCAAGCCGATAGCGAGCTTCCAGATCATCCAGAACAAGCTCGCCAACATGCTCGCGGAGATCACTGCCATGCAGCTCATCTGCTACAGGCTCGCCAAGCTCCAGGAGCAGGGCAAGATGACCGGACCGATGGCCTCGCTCGCGAAGATGAACAACGCCAGAAAAGCCCGGCAGGTCTGCGCCGAGGCCCGCGACTGTATGGGCGGCAACGGGGTTCTGCTGGAATACATCGTCGCCAGGCACCTCTCGGACATGGAGATCGTCTACACCTACGAGGGCACGGACACCGTCCAATCCCTCATCGTGGGCCGCGATGTAACGGGAATAGGAGCTTTCGTGTAACCTTCCCCTCTATAGGCTCTAAGGGGGGCGCTTCCCGGTCGAGCCGGGGGCGCTCCCTTGTCGTGTACGCGTACGGAGGCGGAGGATAGAAACATGAAAGCCATAAGACTGCACGAGCTCGAAGGTCCCGAGTCGCTGAGTTATGAGGATGTCCCCGACCCGGAGCCGGGCTCCGGGGAGATCGTCGTCCGCCTGCGCAACGCGGCCGTCAACCGCCGCGACGTCTTCGTCACCCAGGGCCAGTACCCGGGCGCGAAGCCTGATGCCCTGCCGATAATCCTGGGCTCCGACGGCTCCGGCGAGGTCGCCGCAAAAGGCGAAGGCGCAGAAGGCCCGGATGAGGGCGCCGAGGTCGTCATTAACCCGTCGCTCTACTGGGGAGACAACTCTAAGGTACCGGGGAAGGAGTACCGTATCCTGGGACTCCCGGACGACGGCACCTACGCCCAGTTCGTGAAGGTTCCGGCGGATCACGTCTTCCCCAAGCCCTCGCAACTCTCGCACGAGGAGGCTGCGGCGCTACCGCTCGCGGCGCTGACCGCCTATCGGGCGCTCTTCACCCGCGGAGGGCTACAGGAGGGCGAGACCGTGCTCGTGCCCGGTGTGGGGAGCGGGGTGGCGACCTTCGTCGTGCAGATGGCCTCGGCCGCGGGCGCCAACGTCTTCGTTACCTCCGGGAGCGACGAGAAGATCGAGAAAGCCAAGGAGCTCGGCGCGGAGGGCGGCATCAACTACAACTCCGAGAACTGGTCAAGGGAGCTCAAGCAGATGACCGGCGGGGTGGACCTCTCCGTGGATCACGTCGGCGGCGAGGGATTCGACGCCCTGGTCTCGCTCGCCAAGCCCGGCAGCCGCATCGTCACGTTCGGGTCTACGGCGGGCCCGAAGGTGACGGTGGTTATGCCCAGGATTTTCCTCAAGTGGCTCGACGTCTTCGGCACCGCCATGGGCAGCCCCGAAGATTTCCGCTCGATGCTCGACTTCTACGAGAAGCACGAGCTTCACCCGGTCCTCAACGAGACCTTCTCCTTGGAGGAAACGCCAGCCGCCATGAATCACATGGAAGAGGGCAAGGGGATCGGGAAGATAGTGCTCGACATCCCCGCTTAGCTCTCTCCGAAACTCGTATCCGAGGGGCCGGTGTTGCCCGGCCTCTTTTCCTCGCCGTCGGTACACCGTGCGCAAACAACCTTAACAAATCGTACTCACTTGTCCCACCGGTGTCTCGAGCACAATGGGACACGGATCGGGACACCGAACTCATTACAGCGTGACACCTCGCGCCGTAGAGTGAAACGAGAGCGCGCACTTACGAAGGAGGATAGATAAATGACACATCGCGTTTACTAGATGTGTGTTGCGTGGTTTAGGAGTAGAAAGGG
>JADDPM010000285.1 GCA_016781885.1 Rubrobacter sp. | reverse complement strand
CCGGTCTGTGTGGAATTCGGGCTTCATACGAAAGAGCTCGCCACACCCTACACACTCCTTGAACCAGGCCTTACTCTCGATCAAGGTGACGAGGTTGTTGTAAGCCACCGCCACAAGATTCGACGGATTGATACTGGAACGGAAGTCGCCCGCAGGTCCTACTTTTTCGCCGCCTCTTACCAGGCTACATGCGGCCAGGATAGTTGGAGTACAACCCTCTAGGCCTTCGGTGATCTGCTTGGCAAGTAAGATGCTGGCGTACTCTAGGAGCTCCTCGTCTTTTTCAGGCATGGCGCTAGACGCATGCCCAACGTCGCGCGTTGTGCGCAGAAATGCTCTTAAAGGTTCTGTGTGGTCTGTAGAATCTGTGGTTATAGCTTCTCTGAGCCCGGCGTACAGCCCAATTGTGCGCGATAGCTTGTGCCCCGTGACAAGCCAACTCTGCCAAGATTCCCGGCACTCATCGCTGCCTTCTTTCGGCCGATGCCAGAGCAATCCGTGCCGCCGGACAAAGTCTTTGGCAAGTGATGGGTTCTTCATTCGTTTGTTTAGTATGCGTCCGTTTGCAATTACGCCCAAATTTCTGAGCTCGGCCAGGTCCATAAGGAGTCTTTCATGTTGCTTCGGCCCTTCGAATAGCGGGTATGGTCGGGATCTCTCCCAGCTGAGGACTATTTCGTCTCCCTCGATGCGCGCCAGACCCTTCGTCCACATCGGCCTGCTGATTTCCATTCGTATGGTGTCCACCGCACCGCCTTCTTTCGTGCCCTCCAAGTGTCCGGGTAAAGTCCCTCCAAATGTCCGGACTTTACCCGGACGCTGCATTGTAGCCTGATTTCCGGCAACGCACAGAACATCCCGAAAGGAGCCGAGTTGCTGAAAGAGCCGGTACAGCAAGAGTGGGTTAGCTACCCGGAGGCGGAGCGGTACTCTGGCCTCTCCCACACGACCCTATGGCGCTACGTGAGCAGCGGCGAGCTCAAGGCCGCCCGTGTGGGCCGGAGCGTCCGTATACACCTCCCGGCCTTGCGCGAGTTCATGGAGCGCGCCTCCGGAGACACCGTAGAAAGCTAAACGGGCCGCCCCGACAGCGGCCCGCTAATACGAGGTGAAAGGTCAAATGGACACCCCGCAAGCATCATTCTACAGGAAGGACGAGCCGGACCCGATGGCCGACGTGCGCGAAGCCATGAGCCGCCGCAGCGACTTCGGCCCGAGCCCCGAGCGTTACGCCAACGAGGCTAACTACTTCGAGGTCATGGCCGTGTTGGAGGCCTTGGCTATCGAAGATGAGGTGCTCGCTTGAGTACGGAGGAGCGCCGACAGGCGGCCGTCGCTTTGATCCGCCGCGGCTGTGCCGTGGTGCCGGTTCCCTCCGGCGAGAAGAACCCCGGCCGTGAAGGCTGGGAAGCCTTGCGGATCACCGAGGAGGAGATCCCGCGCTACTGGAAAAACGGCCAGAACGTCGGCCTGCTGTGCGGCGAGCCCTCCGGCGGCAGGATAGACGTGGACCTGGACGCGGACGAGGCGGTGAAGGTGGCGGGCCGCTTCTTGC
>JADDPM010000040.1 GCA_016781885.1 Rubrobacter sp. | reverse complement strand
GGGTGCCGCCGGAGGCCCGGCGCGAGCGTTCGACCATCCTCTCGGACCAGGGGAAGCCGATCCTGCGCATCTCTTTGGGGTCGAGCGTGCCGGTGACGACCTTTTCGAGATAGTCCGGATCGTGGGCGCGCAGTATCTCTTCGTCCGTTGCCGCGTGGGGGAGGCGGAGCTCGCCGGGACCGCAGATGCCGTTTCGCGCTACTCGCTCGCGCAGCATCGAGTACTTCTTCATCGGGAAGCGGTGCCCCTCGGGTAGCGGAAGCACGAACTGGTCGGAGTAGAAGACCTTCACCGCTACTCGTCTCGACGCCGGGGTCGCATCCGGCCAATTTAGTACATTGGGGCTCCGTCCGTTGGGCGGACGCTCATACTTTGTTGGCTTCTTCTGTGCTAGCATCCGTGCTTCGTAGTATGGACGATCCCCTACAGATACATCTCTTCGAGGAGGACGCGGGTGAGGTATCCCCGCCGGAGGAGGGTCTGTACCTCTGCACCTCCGGCTGGTCTTATGCGTACTGGGAGGGGACGGTTTACCCGCCGGGAACCCCACCCGCCAGCAGGCTCGCCGAGTACGTCAAATGTTTCGCCACCGTGTAGATAGACTCGACCTTCTACGGCACGCCCAGGGGCTCCACCGTCGAGCGGTGGCGAAAGGTCGCTCCCGACGGGTTCCTCTTCGCCGCCAAGTTTCCCCAGGAGTTCGGTTCATCAGCGACAAACCTATCCTTTAGGTCCTGGGAGCCCCGGCGGACTTGGTTCTCGCCGGACGGCCCGAAGCGGTAGGTTATCCGCGCCCGTACGTTTCCTGCTTCGCCGCGCCCGAGGTCTATCCCGTCCACCAACAACTTCGTGAGGTCGCGGCGTTTCTCGAACGCCTCTACGGTGTCCTCATCCAGCTCAGCAATCAGTCCGCACCCTGAGCGTCATTAGCCACGCCTCGGTGCTTTTCGCGGCGAGGGACGTGCAGACGCGGATGCATCCCCTCACTTACACCGCCCCCGTCAGCAAGGCCGACTACTCTTGGGGGGACGATTTATCGCTGCGTTCGTCCTCAATGCGGGGGAATCGTCCCGCGGCCATACTCCTCGAACCCGCGGCCCTTGCTATACATAACACTGTTATGTACAATGCTGCTATGTACACACGGATTCGAGTTCGTTAGCGCCGCGCGATGCGTGAAATCATGGAGATCAACAAGGACCTGATAGCCGCTTCCTCGACCCCGATGGTACTGGCGATCCTGGCCGAAGAGGACAGCTACGGCTACGCGATCCTCCAGCGAGTTCGGGAGTTGTCCGGAGGGCGCATGGAGTGGACGGATGGGATGCTCTACCCCGTTCTGCATCGGCTCGAGCGGCTCGGCCACGTCGAGGCGCGGTGGGAAGTTGCGGAGAGCGGGCGTCGTCGCAGGTACTACCGGATCACGTCCCGGGGCCGGGCTCAGCTCGCGGAGGAACGCAGGCAGTGGCAAGCGGTGGACGCTACGCTACGGGGCATCTGGCGGGCGCTCTCCCTTTCCGTTCCGGCCGGCCACCCGGCGTCAGCCGCGCCACTGCCACAGGGAGCCTGACGATGCCGGCTCCGGGTCACGGGGTATCGCTCGAGGAGCAGATCGACCGGTGGCGGAGCTACCTCCGGCGCCGGCAGGCGATCCACTCCGTCGATGTAGCGGAGCTGGAAGACCATCTGCGCGAGCAGGTAGCGGTCCTGGTCGACGCGGGGCTCGCCACCGATGAAGCGTTCCTGGTGGCGGTGAAGCGCATGGGCAACCTCGACGCCCTCTCACGGGAGTTCGCGCGCGAGCACTCGGACCGCCTCTGGAAGCAGCTCGTCGTTGTCCCCTCCGATTCCGGGGAGCCACGAGCGCGGGCCCGAACGGATGCCATCGTCGTCTTCTGTCTTGCGGTGGCGGCGGCCGTGGTCATCAAGGTGCCGGCGCTCTTCGGGATCCAATTGGACCAGGACGCCGGCTTCTACGCCCGCAATCTGAGTCTCTTCGTGCTGCCCCTCCTGACCGGCTATTTCGTCTGGAAGCGGCGGCTCGACACCAGCACTCTCCGCTGGCTGGCCGTCGCGTTCGTCGCGGCGGGTGTATTCGCCAACGTCTATCCATTCGCCCCGGGCAGCTACACCGAGGCGCTTACGGCGCTGCACCTGCCGATCGCGCTCTGGCTGGTAGTGGGCATCGCGTACGCGGGCGGCCGGTGGGGCCAGGTGGGCAGCCGCATGGACTTCATCCGGTTCTCGGGCGAGCTGTTCATCTACTACGTGCTGATCGCCCTCGGCGGCGGCGTGCTCACGGCGTTCATGGCCATGATCTTCCAGGCCATCGGGATCGACGTCGAGCCCTTCTTCGAGTCGTGGCTGCTGCCGTGCGGAGCGGCCGGGGCCGTCGTGGTCGCCTCCTGGCTGGTGGAGGCCAAGCAGAGCGTGATCGAGAACATGGCGCCCGTGTTGACGCGCCTGTTCACGCCCCTTTTCGCCGCCGTGATTGTCGCGTTTCTGGCGACCCTGCTGTGGACCGGACGCGGGGTCGACATCGGGCGGAACGTGCTCATCGCATTCGACCTGCTCTTGGTGGTGGTCCTGGGCCTTCTGCTCTATTCCGTATCCGCCCGTGACCCCCGGACGCCCCCCGGCGCCTTCGATGTGGTGCAGGTCGTGCTGGTGGTCAGCGCGCTATTGGCCGACGCGGTCGCGCTGTGGGCCATCGTCGCGCGCATCACCGAGTTCGGCTTTACCCCGAACCGCGTGGCCGCCCTGGGTGAGAACGTGATTCTTCTGGTCAACCTGGCGTGGTCCGCCGTGCTCTACACCCGCTTTCTGAGAGGGCGTGGATCGTTCACTGGCCTCGAACGGTGGCAGACGAATTACCTGCCCGTCTACGCCGTGTGGGCAGCGATCGTCGTGATAGTCTTTCCGCCGGTGTTCGGGTACGGTTGACATCACTTATATCCTTGGAGATCATCAGTACATCCGCGTTGCGGGTGTTAAGCAGGTCGTCACTGCTCTGCCGCGTCCTGTGTTAGCATCCGGCCTCTTACGATGAACGATCCTCAGCAGATCAAACTATTCGAGCAGGACGCTGGCGAAACCTATCCGCCGGAGGAGAACCTGTACCTGGGCACCTCCGGGTGGTCTTACGCGGACTGGGAGGGTACGGTCTACCCACCGGGTACTACTCCCGCCGGGAGGCTCGCCGAATACGTAAAGCACTTCACGACGGTGGAGATAGACTCAACCTTCTACGGCACTCCCAGAGTGCCGACCGTAGAGCGATGGCGGAATGCCGTGCCCCGTGGATTTCTCTTCACTGCTAAGAGGCTCCGCCAATAGGTAAGTAGCGTATGTGTCAAGAAACGATGGGAAGGCTGTCGAATCGCTCTGAGAGCTGCCAAGTATGAAAAGTTGCCAGCCTATTGGCGGAAGCTCTAAGTTTCCGCAGGAGGTGACGCACGAGAGAAAACTCGTCAACATCCGCAGCGAGGCCGAAGGCTTCGTCCACACCATGCAGGCCCTCGATGACAGGCTCGGTCCCCTACTTCTGCAGCTTCCGCCGGACTTCACCGTCGAGGGCATGGAGGTTCTGAACGCTTTCCTGCGGGAATTGCCCGAGGGACCACGGTATGCCGTCGAGGTACGACACAGAAGTTGGATTGGCTCAGACCTCCCCGAGTTGTTGCGCGAGTATGGGGCGGCTCTCACCCTGGTGGACTACCCGAGGATGCCCCGCATGGAAGAAGCGATATCAGACTTCGTCTACATCCGCTGGCTCGGCAACCGTCGCGAGTTCCCCTCGGGTCACACCCATCTCAAGAAGGACCGAGACGATGACCTATTGTGGTGGGCGGGTGTTGTAGATCGCTTCCTCAAAGAGGGAAAGACCGTCTTCGCCTACGCAAACAACCACTATCAGAATCACTCGCCCTCGACGATAGAGCAGTTCCTGGAGATAAGGCGGGGCTAGGGGTGGCGGTGCCGGTCATCTTCAGCACGGGATCGTTGCACCCGTTCGGCCTGGACCGGGTCTACGCCTGGGCCCACGAGGCGGGGTACGATGGGGTGGAGATCATGATGGATGAGCGCTGGGACACTCACCAGGATATTTACCTGAACCATCTCGCCGAAAAGCACGGTATCCCGATCCTCGCCCTGCACACGCCTCTACGGCAGGGTGTATGGAAGCTGGACCCCGAGACGACCATGATACGTAGTGTGAGTCTGGCCACCCGGATCGGCGCGCCCGTGGTCGTCGCCCACCCGCCGCCGCCGGGGAGGCCGCTGCAAAGGTGGAGAGAAGGTCCCCTCGCCGAAGCCCGCGAAGGGGACGCGCGCGTCGCCGTCGAGAACATGCCGAAGAACGGGGCGGAGCTCGCCTTCAGCATAAGCCGCAACCAGAGTTGTCACCTCCCCGAGCACCTCCTGGGCGTCGGCGACGTCACACTCGACACCAGCCACGTCGGCGCGAGCGGTGTAGACCTCATGCAGGCGTACGCGAAGCTCGCCGATCAGCTCCGCCACGTCCACCTCTCTGACTCCGACCTATCGGGGGGCGACCAGCATCGTCTCCCCGGCAAGGGCAGGCTCCCCTTGAAAGAGCTTCTCGCCGCACTCGGCGAGGACGGATACCCCGGCGCCGTGAGCCTGGAGCTCAAGCCCTGGCCTCTGGGGACCCCGGACCCCGAGAAGATCCTCGAACGGATGCGTGACGCTTTAGAATTTGTTAGGGACGGATTGGGCAAGGCGTAACACGGTTCGGCCCTCCTCGATATCCGCTGCGACCCCTGTAGCCGACGTTCGGAGTGGACCGGTGAATAGAGGTATTCTCGCCCCCTCCTACTATTGCCCTCTTCCCAAATGCCAGATACGTTATTAGTGTTACGAGTAGACGGGTGCGGGAGGCGCTCACGCGCTCGTCCCGAGAAGCGGAGGAGAAAAGCGTACCGTATGACGAGCAGGGAGCTAGAGGAGAAGTTTATGGCCTTGGTAAGAACGAGCACACGGATTGAGCAGACGTTGTTGCGTCACGTAGAAGCCTTCGCGAAAGGCGACCTGGATGCCCTTATGTCCGACTACTGTCAGGACGCGGTGCTCATCACGCCGGACGGCGTTCTTCGAGGGAGCGGGGAGATCGAAACGTTCTTCGAGGAGTTGTGGCTGACTTCCCCCCTGGTTCTACCTTTGAAGTGTCACAGTGCATCGCCGAGAGGACGATGGCCTACATCGTCTGGTCGGGTAGATCGGAGCATTTTGACATCCCGTTTGCCACTGAGACCTTTATGGTTCGCGACGGGAAGATTCTGACGCAGACGTTTACCTCCCAGATGTACCCAAGGTAATAGGAAGTATCAAAGGAGGATCTAAGACGATGGCTGAGATAGGTCCTAGGAGAAAGAGAACGGTGCAGGAGCCACTTTGGGAGCCGTCTCGCGAGCCGACGCGCAGGCCCGCCCCAAAGGGCAAGCCAAAGCGCAAGGAAAGGGTGCCAGCGTGAGCGACTCGGAGTTCTACGCGAATGCCACCCTGGGTTTCAGGCAGTGGTATTTCAACCTGAAATCCGGAGAGGACGAGCCTCCATTCCTGGAAGGATTGCATAAGCATGACTTCTATCAACCCCGCTATCGCTGGGACTTGGAGGGTCCTAACCACGCGGAGTGTCTGTGCCTCAAGTTTCATCCGGACTCCTTCTCTAAAGAGCATGGCGAGGTACCTAATACAGGTTGCTCGTGTGGCTTCTACGCCCACGGCCGCAGGGATGCTTCCAACAGTGAGAGCACGGTTCATATAGTAGGAGGCGTCGTGGCAGGTTGGGGGAAGCTAGAGTTGCACGAGAGAGGATTCAAGTGCAGCGCGGCCAAGATTCTCGCCGTGTTCGTGGCGGACCCGCGCAGAATGCGTCCCCACTACGGCGACCTGGCTCGGGAGAACTGGGCTGCTCCGGAGGGTATGTGCATTAACACAGACATCCCCATGCTCCCGCCGGATGCCTTGAGAGATGCTGCGGAGGTGAAGCGCTACGCACGTGAGAGGGATCTCGTACTGCTTGAGGAGCAGCTAGTCACATAGCGCAATGTTGGGACTCCTTGCCATGGATCCGTTTCTATAGGCTCATGTAATCTCGGAAACCTCTATGCAAGACCCTACACAGCATTCTGCTCCAGCTGAGATTTGCCGCGTCTTGGCGATTGCTGCGGGGCGGGAGCTATTACAACATCGTGTGACGTCGCTTAAAGTTGCGGGATCTTGGAAGGGGTGCAGGCGGCGCGTACTTCCATATCAACTGTCCGTATCGACAATATCTCGAGGATCCGCATCTCTGTAACGCTGGGAGAGGAGCCGGAGATTGAGCTGGCGCTGGCCTAACGGTTAGCATTTTGCCCTGCTCACGAAACTGCGTGCAGGTACGCGGCTACCCTGAGCAGTTCACCAGGGAACCAAAGGTCAGGATAGGGTTCGCTCGGTCGAGGCCGAGCTGGAGTCGCTGCATCTACGGCTGCGACAGCGTACGCTGCTCGTACTGCTTACGCCGCCCGTACCGGGTCATGCCCCGCGGCTTGTACACCGACAGTGCCGTGGGCAGGAGCAACACCAGCAGACCGCCACCGGCGTGGGCCGCTACTTCGATCCGCAGCTCGCGGAGATCGGCGCTGGACAATGTCGTTTCTGCCGCTACGCCTGCTATGTAGCTAATTGGCTCCATCTGCAGTAGCAAGACGATGGTGGCAAGGACGGTCACCAGGAGTTTCACCAGGACCCAATAGTGTCGGAACAAGCCCCACTGAGTACCCAGTGACTGCACAAGCCCGGTGAGTAGTGAGGCGAGGGCCAACGGGACGATGACAAACCAGGCGATCAGGTCCATCCCGAGATAGGCGCCGCGCACTATTTCAGCATCCTGGCTGGTTAGACCGGCGACGGCGAGAGCCAGGAAGCCAGCGATCGCGCCGAGCCAGCCGACCGAGGAAGTGACATGCGCGGTGAGCGCGAACTTGCGGAGGCGGGGTGTCATGGTTATCAGTGGCCACCCTCCGGCGGTGCGTGGTCTTCCATGACGCTAGAGGGCGGTGCTTGTCCACCAGCGTCACCGGACGGTGTGTGGCGACCAGGGCCGTGGCCACCACCGCCAGTGGACATCATAATGACAAGCAGCAGGACCAAGACGAGGCCGACGATCCCGGACACTTTTACCCAGCGTGGTGTACCGGTGGTCAATCCGCGGTCAGGCTCGTCGCCGGTGTCGCCGCTGGAGTCAGGATAGTGGGGCGGGTCAGCCATCTATGTGTCCTCTTTCGTGCGTGGTTGTCAAGGTGATCGCGACGGTGAAAGTCTACGATGACAAAATGTCGATGTCAATACAACATGTATATACCTACTCTATAGTGTATCGACATCACCTTCACGGTATACTGGGATGATGCCGAAGCCGTGGAACGAGACGATCGAGGCGCACCGCCGCGAGGTGAACGACGCGATCCTGGACACCACTGCGGTGCTGGTGGCCGAGCATGGGCTTCGGTCGGTGACGATGTCGCGGATCGCCGAGAAGACCGGCATCGGACGTGCGACGTTGTACAAGTACTTTCCTGGCGTCGAAGCGATCCTGTTCGCCTGGCACGAACGTCAGATCAGGGGCCACCTCGAATATCTCGCCGAAGTCCGAGACCAGGCTGGCGACGCTGGCGAGCGACTCGAAGCTGTGCTGGAGGCCTACGCGTTCATCTCCCAAGAGTCCCACGGGCACCACGACACCGAACTCGCGGCTTTTCTGCATCGAGACGAGCAGGTCGCCCGGGCGCAGCAGCAGCTCCGCGACATGATCCAAGACCTGTTGACCGAGGCCGCAGAGACCGGCGACCTCCGGGATGATGTCGCGCCTGACGAGCTTGCGAGCTACTGCCTCCACGCCCTCACAGCAGCTAGAAGCCTGCCGACCAAGGCCGCGGTCCGCCGGCTCGTTGCGGTCACTCTGGCTGGGTTGCACCCTCGCGCCTGATACGACTCGTTCCGATGCCGCTGGAGCCGGAAGCCCTCCTCAACGCTTCGCTGCGACATTGTCAACCTGTCTTCCGCGGACGGGGAAGTGGCGTTCCAGGAGATGTGCTGCACCCTGAGAAATATGGGGGCGGGTTGTCTCTCTTCATCGACCTTCCGAGAGAAACTGTTTGGAAAATAGCTGGACGGAGCTGAATCGCGTGTTTTTGGTAGCGCCAAGCGGCGATATGGGCACTTTGCGCCCCGTTTTGCCGGCTCGTGGGATCTCAAAGTGGAGCCCATTCGGATTTACCAGACGGTTTCTAGAAGAAGTCTTCTCGGAAACCGGGCGTATGGCGACAACCACTGTAACGAAACCAGACCCGCTTTGGTCTAACGCAGTGTTGGCAAGTGGTTTCTAGGAGGTGGTTGAAAGACAGACTGTTGGGAGCTAGTGAAGTAAAGGAGGCTTAATTAGAAGCCCCTGAGTAGAAAAGGAAGTGAGAGATGAAGCGCATAATTGCACTGCTCACGGTCACGGCCCTAATGTTGGCCCTCACAGCTATGCCAGCTCTGGCGCAGCCGCAGACAGGCCTCGTGAACATCCAAGTTGGGGATGTCACTGTGGCCGTGCCTATAGGCATCGCGGCAAACGTCTGTCCTAACCTAAGCGCCAATGTGCTCACGGGATTTGCCCGTACGGGCCAAACCGCTAACTGCGACGCGGACGCCGACGCTATAGCGAACCTTCCAGGGCGATTCGCCCAATAAAGAAAGGCAAATGGTGGGCCGGGCTCCTCACGGGGCCCGGCTCTTTTTTTTTGTGGTTCGTACGTATGATTGCCCCGGTCCAACAGGCTCGCGTAATACTCAGCAGATGCCACTCAGCCTCGGTCCTATAGGGTATGCGACCGGGGATATGCTGAGTTTCCGAGAACCTGTACACCGGAGGCCTAGTTTCTGAGAAGACCTCTTAGCGGCAACCCGCTGGATAATGCCACGAAGGAGGAAGGCTGGGGGTTCAGCACCGCTAGCCCTACCCGACTCCACGATAGGTTGGCTCGGCGGTTGTCTTAAGCCTCTTGGGCTTGCTGATCTGGGGAGGAACGCCTGTTTCGGACCTCTAAAGCCTGATTTTGAGCCTCTAGAGGTGGTCTACGCAGCCGTGAACGTGCCTAGATCGAGTTTTTCAACAGGCTCAGGTCTTCGGCAGCTCGGTGAATAGAGGCATCTCGTCCCCTTGGCGCTAGGCGAGAAGTCTTTGGCTAGGTTAGCCGCCAGCCGTTCATGCGAAAAAACATGTGGAATCGATAGGGCAAATGTCCTATAGCCTCCGCTCTCGCGCCAGGATAAGTTAGCAGTAGATGCAACCCGATGGGGGTTGCGAGTAACGGGAAGACCGTTTGTGCAGGAGGCGGGTAACACGACGACCGCGCTCGACTAGGAAAGGAGACGCAGGAATGTACGGCAGGCTGCTGAGCAAGGAAGAGACCAACGCGGCGCTCGTGCTCGCTCTCGGGGGGTGATCATGTTGCTGGTAGCGAACGGTCCGGGCCCCATGTCGCTCGGGCGGACGGTGTCGGGGGCCCTGTTCAATCCGGTGCCCGGCGCGAGCCGGCGAACAAGCAGCGACGCGGCCTTGCCGCCCCTGCGTTCGGAGATCGCTGCTTGAGGACGGAAGTCGCCAAGAGGCGGAGCACCGCCAGAAGATTACAGGCAAGGAAGTTCGCATGTCGAAGATCAGAAGACACGAGGGACGCCCGGGTTACGGAGGATCTCCCGCCGCTGGAGAGATCACGGAGGACGCCGCCGTAGTCCGCTCGATGTATGGAGCCCTCGAGGAGGACGATGAGCAAGCCCTCGCGAGTTGCGTGGACCCGCGGGTTGAGTGGATACACCCTATGGTTACACGCCTGCCCTTCGACGGTGCGCGACATGGGCTGCCAGCTGTCTTGCGCGACGCGTTCCGCCGCGCTGCCGACGGAGGGGGACCGCGGATCTCGGCGGAGACCTTCCTAGAGTTCGGCGACGGCGTCCTCGTCGTGGGACGTCTCCTCGGATGCTCCGGCATGGAAGGCGAGCCGGCCGAGGAGCCTTTCCTGCACGAATGTTTCGTGCGGGGCGGTAAGGTCATCAGGATACGTGAGTACCCGGTGTAAAGAGAGAACCAGAGAGGAGACAGGAATGGCTAAAGCAGGCGACGCGTCAAATTACCCGGTGAGTGTAGAAGAGAACAAGGCGCTATTCAACCGCGTCTGAGAAGAGGTCTGGCTTCAACAGCTTCATCACGATAGTCAAAGAGACGCGTCATACCCGCAACGGTTCGAAGAAGCCCTGGACATCCCGGGCGAGAGCGCCGCGCCCATGGCCTCCAGCAGGGTCTCCCGGGTTCGGGCTCCGCCTCGCCGCCAGGCGCTCTTGATCTTCGAGAGCGTCTACTCGCTGGGGTTGTGGTCAGCGAAAACGGCGGCAGGTAAAACCAACTTGCAGCCCCGCCCCTCCTCGATCAGCTTCCTCACTCACTTTCTTATTTGGCTTCAGTTACGATGTCAGGCGCACAGAATTGCGCCTACAAGCGAGTGGTACGGGGTTTGCCCCGCTGCCTCTGGAGGGTAGGTGGCTGCGCCTCTTCTGCGGACTATGCCCGGGGCGGTACTGCTAGACGAGCTCAAGGATCGTATAGATATCGCACTGCAGATAGGAACGTAGTACGCGGAACTTACGCAGGGATCAATACCCGCAGCTGCGTGAGGATGCGATGGGTGAGGCCCCAGATGACGTAGCGGTCTTTGTAGGTGAAGGCGGGCCAGCTCCCGGGGAAGTCAGGGATCTCGACCTCCTCGTCTACCAGGCGGTCGACCGGCACCCATAGCGCCTCGTCTATCTCTCGCGGGTCGAGGCGACCGGGCTCGGCGTCCAGGGCGACCACTACCGTCGAGACAACTAGCCTGCCGGGCATCGTCCGGGGGCCTACGTCGTCGAGGCGGCCCAGATAACGGCCCTCGTCCAGGTCCATGCCGATCTCTTCGAGCGTCTCGCGGCGGGCGGTGTCGTAAACGTCTCTATCTTTGGACTCGCGGCCGCCACCGGGGAGCGCCATGTGCCCCGACCAGGGGTCGTGCTTGTTCTCGGAGCGCCTGATGACGAGGAGCTCCAGGCCGAGGTCCCGCTCGCGGAGCATCAGGGCGACGGCGGCCTGCCTCCGCCCTTGCGGCTCTATGAGCGACGGCTGGAAGTCGGCGAGAGCGGCGGCCAGGCGTTCGAGGAGGCTCATGTTCTTGCCTGGTTCGTTGCTCGCGTTCATGCGTGTGAGTCTATCCGGTCTGCATGGGTTGGTGGTAAGCTCTGCCGGAGATTGTACGGGACGAAGGAGCGTGTTTTTGTGAGAGATGAACGTCTCATGAAGCTGGCGCGGGTGCTGGTGGATTACTCGGTCGGGGCGGGGGAGGGGGAGCAGGTCGTCGTCTCTGGCGGGGTGGCGGCGGAGCCATTAATAAAGGAGGTCTACACGAGGCTCCTCGACGTGGGTGCCACCCCGATCCCCCAGGTCTCCCTTCCCGGGATGCAGGAGCTCTTCTTCCGGCACGCCAAGGATGTTCACTTCGCGCAGACGCCCTCTATAGTCCGTTCGATATACGATGGCGCCGACGCCTTCATCTCGATCATGTCCCCCCAGAACACCCGCGCCCTCGCGGCTGTGGACCCGCAGAAGCAGCAGGCGCTGAGCAAGCGGGATAAGGAGGTCCAGGAGATCGTGCTCGCCAAGGACCGCTGGGCGTTAACACTCTTCCCCACGGAGGCCCTGGCCCAGGAGTCCGAGATGAGCCTCGCGGACTACGAGGAGTTCGTCTTCGGGGCGATGGTCCTGAACGAGGACGATCCCGTCGGGTACTGGAAGGAGAAGGCGAAGGAGCAACAGCGGCTCATCGAGAGGCTCGAACAGGCCGACGAGATCCGCATCAGCGGTCCCGGCACGGACCTGACGATGTCCATAAAAGGCCGGAAGTTCCTCAACGGCGACGGGTCGCACAACATGCCGTGCGGTGAGATCTTTACGGGTCCCGTCGAAGACTCCGTGAACGGCGAGGTCTCTTTCGGCATCCCCGTCGCGGTCGCAGGCCGGGAGGTCTCCGGCGTGAGGCTGCGCTTCGAGGGAGGGAAGGTCGTAGAGGCGAGCGCGGAGAAGGGGGAGGAGTACCTGAACGCGATGCTCGATGCTGACGAGGGCGCGCGGTACCTCGGGGAGCTTGGGATCGGGACGAACTACGGCATCCCGCGCGCGACGAAGAACATCCTCTTCGACGAGAAGCTCGGCGGTACGGTGCATCTCGCGGTGGGGCGCTCCTATGAGAAGACCGGCGGCAAGAACGAGTCGAGCGTCCACTGGGATCTGATCTGCGACCTGCGTGAGGGCGGCGAGCTCTACGCCGACGGGGAGCTCATACAGCGCGACGGCGCGTTTCTCGATTACGATTTCGGGTAGTCTTTATCCATGCCAGAATCTATTTTGCGGGTAGCCAACCTGAAGAGCGAGGCGGAGCTGGAGCTCGTGCGCGACGCCCTCGACGAGATCGGGGCAGACTACGAGTACGTCGACTCGGAGCCCGAAGACACCTACCCCCAGACGGCGTACTTCGACGTCTCGTCGGACCTCGCCGACAATATCGAGAACACGCTCGGCAAGCTCTCCGAAGAGCACGGCTTCGAGGCTGAGATACTCTCGTAGCGGCTGGTGTTCACGCTATACTCTATAGAAGAATCCACTACGAACCGGAGGTACGCATGACGGCGTCCCACGGCAAAATCTTCGGGCTCATGCCCTACGGCTTGCGGGTGCCGAGCCTTCGACGCGCCCGTAGAACGTTCTGGAGCCTTAAAGAGAGACGCTTCCTCGTGCCTACCTTCTTTGGGGTGGGCTGGACCGTGAACCTGCGGAACACGCCCCGCCACCCGCTACACGCGCTCCTGCTCGCGGGGTTGATCTGGCGGCTACGCTCTGGGTGTGGGGGCTAGAGTTTGCGCTACGATGCCGTCTTTCTAGACGTGGACGGGACGCTCCTCTGGGTGGACCTGGACATCGAGGGCTACGTCGAGGACTTGAGGCCCTACGCCACGAACGGATCTCTGACCGTCGAGCAGGCGGAGGGTCCGATCTGGGAGAGCCTGCGGACGCACATTAACGAGAATATAAATTACCCGACCGAGGAGAAGCTAGCCGGGTTCCGGCGCGAGAACGCTCGCAGGGTCGCCGATGCTCTTAGTCTCGACGCCCCGGCTGAAGCCCTCGACGAGGTCATGGAAAGACGTATCCTCTACAATCCCTATCCCGAGTCCGAGGCGGTAATGGAGGAGCTGATAGGGATGGATCTCCCGCTCTACGTGGTCTCGAACTGGGACGTGGAGCTAACCACGGTGCTCCAAGAGCTGGGCTGGACGCGCTACTTTAACGGCATCGTGGCCTCGGCGAAGGTAGGTTCCGAGAAGCCGGATGGCACTATCTTCGACGAGGCTCTGCGGATCGCCGGCGTTCACCGCGATCGCGTCGTACACGTCGGCAACGATCCAATCTCGGACATCCGTGGCGCCGCTGCTGCAGGTATCGACGCCGTACTCGTAGACCGCAAGGGCGGCATCGAGGCTCCGGAGGCTGTCGCGACCCTGCCGGATCTATGCGGGCTGCCGGCGTTCGTGAAAGGTTAGGTAGCTGCCGTGGCGGACGAGCAGCACAGCGCGCAGCAGCGCGTTGCGCGGGCGGTGCGAGAGATACTTATCGCCATCGGCGAGGACCCGGATCGGGAGGGGCTGCTGGAGACGCCGGAACGAGTAGCCGAAGCATACGCTCAACTCTTCTCCGGCCTCCACGAAGACCCCGCCTGCCACCTCGAAGCCAGCTTCGCCGAAGAGACGCGCGACCTGATCCTCGTCCGTGACTTGCCGGTGGCCTCGATGTGTGAACACCATCTCCTCCCCTTCACGGGGAAGGCTCATGTGGCATACGTCCCGAACGGCAAGGTAGCGGGCTTCTCGGAGCTCGCGCGCGTGGTGAACGGCTACGCCAGGAGACCCCAGCTCCAGGAGCGCCTTACCGCCCAGGTCGCCGATGCAGTATACGAGTCTTTGGACGCCCAGGGCGCCGTCGTGGTCGTCGAGGCCGCGCAGTCGTGCATGACAATGCGCCATTCGGAGACTACCGGCAGCCTTGCAGTAACGTCGGCGGCGCGGGGTGCTTTTGAGGAAGACGCCGGGCGCAGGATGGAGGTGCTCGCCCTGATCTCCCGGGGCCGTTCTACCCTGTAGCTGCGCTAGGGCTTCGGGAAGACGAGCGCGGGTCCCTGGACCTCCACGGCTACACGCTCGCCGGGCCTGAAGCCGGGTCCGCCGCCCAGACGGGAGCACAGCACCGGGCCGGAATCCAGGCGCAGCTTTATTAGCTGGTCGTGGCCGTAGAACTCTCGCGCGAGTACCGTCGCCACGGCCCCGGCCGGAGAGGCCTGCTCGTCGGCAAGAGCCCTGAGACGCAGGGCCTCGGGGCGAAGCATGGCCTCGACGTTGCCCGCGCATGTTCCACACGCAGGGACGTCGCCGAGGACACAATGGAGCCGACCATCATCGGCGGTGCCTGACACGAAGTTGGCCTCGCCGACGAACTCGGCGACGGCGCGGGTAGCCGGGCGGTGGTAGAGCTCTTCGGGCGGGGCAACTTGTACTATGGTTCCGCCGAACATTACAGCGACCTCGTCGGCGACGCTCAGGGCCTCGGCCTGGTCGTGGGTAACGAAGACGGCGGTCGCTTTCGCGGCGGTCAGGATCTCGCGCATCTCCGCTCGCACTTCGGCTCGCAAGGAGGCGTCGAGGTTGCTGAACGGCTCGTCGAGAAGGACCACCGCGGGCTCCGGTGCCAGGGCGCGCGCGAGGGCGACCCGCTGCTGCTGCCCGCCGGAGAGCTCGTGCGGCATCCGGTCCTCCAGCCCTGTCAGGCGGGCGAGGGCGAGCACCTCCGCCACCCGCGCCTCCTTGTTCTTACCCCGCAAAACGCTCTTTAGACCGTAGGCGACGTTCTTCGCTACCGAGAGGTGGGGGAAGAGGGCGTAGTCCTGGAAGACCACCCCGACGCGTCGCTTTTCGGGCGGGACGTTCGTGCCGCGTCCGGCGACCAGGACACCGTTTATCTCTATCTCGCCCGTGTCCGGGGACTCGAAGCCGGCCAGCAGCCGCAGGGTGGTCGTCTTGCCGCAGCCGGAGGGGCCGAGCAGGGCGAAGAGCCTGCCGCGTTCGAGTTTCAAGTCCAGGTCTCGCACGGCTTCTACCGCGCCGAAGCCCTTGGTTACGCCGGAGAGACGGATCATTGTCATTTCGCCCGGTCCTTTATGACGAGGAGGTACATCGGCAGGGCTGAGACCAGGATCAGGAGTAGCGCCGGGGCCGCCGCGCGGGCGAAGAACGCCTCCGATGCAGCCGTCCAGATGCTGGTCGCCAGAGTGTCGAACCCGAGGGGGGAGAGGAGCAGGGTCGCGGGCAGCTCCTTCATCGTAGTCAGGAAGACGAGCGCGGCCCCGGCGAGAACTCCGGAGGAGATCAGGGGCGTGGTGATAGTCGCAACCACCGCAGCAGGACTCCTTCCGAGCCCGCGTGCGGCTTCCTCTACGCTCGGGCGTACCTGTAGAAGCGCCGCTCGTGTAGCACCCACGGCCTGCGGCAGAAAGTGGACCGCATAGGCGAAGACGAGCAGCGCCAGCGTGCCGTATATCCCGGGCGCGTAGTTCGCCCCGAAGAAGACCAGCGCGAGCGCCAGCACGATCCCCGGCAGCGCGTACCCGAGGTAGGAGGGCCGCTCGATAAAGCCCGCCACCCGTCCGGGGAACCGCACCGCGAGCACCGCCA
>JADDPM010000284.1 GCA_016781885.1 Rubrobacter sp. | reverse complement strand
GCTTGCGGATGAGAGGGTGTACTATCCACTGGAGTTCGAGCCTTACACCCCTTCTCACCACTTCGAGGGCGGCAAAGAGGATCCTGAGTTCCGCACCAAGCTGAAGATAGCGTGCCAGTTGGTGGAGCGTTCGGTTGCGATGGGCGTGGGCTTTCGGGCGGTGGTTGCGGACTGCTTCTACGGCGAGGATCGGGGGTTCAAGCGTGCTCTTGGGAAGCTGGGAGTCGGCTACGTGCTGGCGCTCAAGAAGTCGCATTGGTGGTGGCACAGGGAGGGGACCATCGGTGCGCTGTGGCAAGCGGCACAGGCCGCCGGATGGAAGAGTGCCAAGGAGCCGGGGGATTGGACGAAGGTCATGCGTACCTTCCGGGACGGACATCGAGAGGAATGGTGGGCTCTGGAGGTTGAGGCGGGCCCCTACGGCAAGGAGCGAGCAAAAAGAGCACTGGTGGTTACCCCAGACCCCAAAGAGTTGCCGGATCTTGCCACCTGGTACCTGACGACCAACCTGCCCGCCCCTAGCGATCGCTCCGAGCGGCAAACCGAGAGTGCCCTCGCCCCGGCGAGCGTCGCTGAGGTGGTAAGGCTCTATGGTTTGCGGATGTGGGTTGAGCAGAGCTACAAGCAGGTCAAGCATGTTTTGGGCTGGAGCGACTACCAGGTCAGGAGCGACATAGCCATAAGGAGGCACTGGCAATTGGTGTGCTGCGCGTTCTCCTTTTGCTGGTGGGCATATGGGCGCTTGCCAGCTTCGCTAGAAGAGCCGACAAAACCGCACAACGAAGTTCCCGCCGACTCCTCGGAGGGAAGGGGAAAAAAGGAGAGTCCCGGTGTCCTGGCCGGAGGCTTTGAGGGCGGTAAGGGGTTGGCTGGAACCGTGGGTAATGCTGTGGCGCTACTGGAGGGCGTTCTCCGATCTGCCCCCGCCACCGGAGCTAAAAGCGCTGCTTGATGGGGTGTTTTCGGGCAGAGGGCTCTACCTCTATGTCCGGTAGCAACAAACTACCGGTAGGCGGAAGCTCCTCGTACAGGATGAGCGAGCGGGCGTACTGACCGTAGTATCCCACGTCGTACGGGAACTGCGAGGCCACGAACCTCAAGAACGTGAAGGCGGGGTTCGCCTCGCGGTATTCCTCTCGGATCGTCTCGTCGAACGTGAGGGGGTCGGCCAAGAGGTAGTCGCTTACGAGGCGCAAGAAGGGGATAAGCTCTTCGTCGGGCAGCGGCCTGAACGTTTTGCGGAAGGGCCGGGGCGGGCAGTACCTCAACGCGAACATGGCTGCGCCCGCGACGATGAAAGGGGCCAGCCTGACAGGCGGGTAACGCCCGAT
>JADDPM010000283.1 GCA_016781885.1 Rubrobacter sp. | reverse complement strand
GGAGGCTGCTGCGTTCGACGGGGCGATCTCTCCGATCCGGCAGAGATCCACGGGGAGGAGATGCCGGGCCTCGAAGAGTTGGAGGCCGGTGCTGAGGAGATGGATATCCGTTACTCGGATCTGCCCGACGGCGCGAAGATAGAGTACGAGAGCGGCGATCCCACCCTGGTCGCGGCGCTACACGACTGGTTCGACGCCCAGGTCTCGGACCACGGAAACCACGCCGAAGACGAGGCTTCAGGCAAAGAATAAGCTTAGTATACCTTCAGACAAGGTAGTAGGCGATGATCCACCGAAGATGGGAGTAACGACGGGTACTTCACAAGCGCCGACCGGGTAAAGGATCGTAGACGAACAGTACTCCGTCGCGCGGCTGCCGTGCTGCACCTGCTACCCGGGACGTTGGTCGTGGCGTTCTACGCCGTAGTCGCGCCGGTCGCGAAGGGTCTTGGGTTCCCCCGTCGCTTCTGACAATCCTCCTGACCATTTCTTCGTGCTCATCCTCTTCAAGCTCGGGTATCTACTCTACTGGGCCAGGAAGAACAGATCGTCGCTGGGGAGGATCAGATAGCTCATTCTCAACAGTCAGAAACCCCTTGTTCTCCATCTTCTGCCGGGCCACCGAGGCTCACAGCGCCAGAGGTTTAGCTTTGTCCGTCAACTAGCTCTATAGATCGCTCGCGCCACCTTTCTGGAGGGCTACGTCCATATTTCGCCCGAAACGCCGGATGAGCTCTTCCCCGAGGAGTGCCACCAGATTCACCGCATACTCGGGCTCCGGGCCTCCGTTAAGATGAAAGGAACTTTAGAAGAGGTCGGCAGGACGCTCGTAGAAGGAGCAGGGTTTTGTCCCTTGAAAGTGCAATACTGGATGCTATAGAGACGAAGAAGCGCGGAGGAACGTTGCCGGAGAGCGTCATCCGGCAGGTGGTAGAGGGCTACACCGGTGGCTCGCTGCCGGACTACCAGATGGCGGCGCTCTTGATGGCGATCTTTATCCGAGGAATGGAGTACGAGGAGACGCTCGCGCTCACGCGGGTGATGGCGGAGAGCGGGGCGCGTTACTCCTTCCCCGGGTGCATGGACAAGCACTCGACGGGCGGGGTTGGGGACAAAATCAGCCTTACTTCCCTACCGATCGTCGTCGCCTGCGGCGCGCCAGTAGCCAAGCTCTCGGGACGCGGCCTCGGCACGACCGGCGGTACGATAGACAAGCTAGAGTCCATCCCCGGCTTCTCGTCCAACCTCCCGGAGAAGAGGATGAGGGAGCAGGTCGAGGAGATCGGGCTCTTCATCGCCGGAGCGGGAGACCTGGCCCCGGCGGACAAGGCCATCTACGCCCTCCGTGATGCTACTGGTACCGTGGACTCCCTCCCCCTGATCGGCTCCTCCATAGTCTCCAAAAAGGCCGCTACCGGCGCGGACCACCTCCTCTACGACGTGAAGTCCGGCTCCGGCGCGTTCGTGAAGACGCCGAACGAGGCCCGAGCCCTCGCCGAACTCAT
>JADDPM010000137.1 GCA_016781885.1 Rubrobacter sp. | reverse complement strand
TGTGGTCGGCGTCGGGATTGCTAACGACGATGCCGTCCAGGTCCTCAACGCCCCGGCTCCTCAGAAAGTCGACTACGTTCGGTCCCTCCTGAGGCTTCCCTGCGTCCACGAGGTAGCTCTCACCGCCGGACTGGACGAGTACCGCGTCTCCCTGCCCCACATCTATAAAGCTCACGACTAGCGAGCCTTCGGTGGGCGGCTGGGCGGTACTAGGTTGGGGGAGTGCGCTGCAGCCAGGCGCGCACAGGAGTAGAGTGAAGAGGAGTATGAGTAGGGCCTGGCGCGAGGCCCGTCCCGCGAACACCCCCTTTATTCGCGGCCCTCGGCGGGAGTAAGGCGGTCTATCCACTCGTCGGCCTCAGCGCGGGTGAGGTCGCCTAGCGACTTACCGATACGGCTCTCGAGGCGGGCGACGCCATTCTCGCCCCGGAGCTCTTCGGCTAGGGTCCTCAAAAGGTCGATCTGGCTCTTCCGCGCCTTCTGCGATCCCCCCCTGCCCCCACGCCGCGAAGCCTCTTGTGGGGCTTCCTCCGCGTCCTCGGGCTTGGCGCCGGCCCGACCGTTGCTGGGGGCGGAGTCGCCGCCGGATGCGGTCCTCTGCGGGACGCTCTGGAGGTTACGCGGGGGAGGATAGTTGGCCGGCGGAGCCTCATCACCGTCGGAGAGCTCTTCCAAAGCGGTCGCTCCGACGTTCACCGCGTCCCTTAACGCTCTGGCCTTCGCGCGCGTCTCGGCCATTCGAATGATGTGCGGGATGATGTTACGGCCCACGTTCTCAGGGCTGGCGTCGCCGATGCCGGAGAACGTCCGGCCGTCCTCCATCTCCACGGTCGCCTTGACTACGGCAACGTTGCCGTTCTCAGACGTGGGGACCTGGACTAGTTCGGTGTCTATGCCGCGCAGACCCCGACTATGAGCTTCGTCTAAAAGCCCCGCGAATAGCACGTATTGCTTTCCCTGGCGTGTTATGAGGAACTCGTCGCGCACGGCCTGTTAACGCCCCTCCTTGGCGGCGATCTCCCGGTAGTCTTCTCCCTCCAGGTCGATCCACTCGCACATCGCGATGATACGGCTGGCCGTCCTCTCCTCAAGCTGCGTGGCGAGATCTTTAGGTCCTATGTTCGAGGTGAAGATCGTCGGCAGGGCCTCGCGGTAGCGGTGGTTGACTATCACGAAGATCCGCTCGCGCACCCACTCAGTCGGTCGCTCGCTCCCGAGGTCATCGAGGACCAGAAACTCCGCATTCTGGACGGCATCCATCCACTCGTCGAGGTTGCGGCCCGGCTTGTTGTAGGTCTCGCGCAGGTTATCTAGCAGCTCCGGCACGGTCACGAAGAGCGACGGGACCCTCTTCTTGCGGACAAGCTCGTTCAGGATCGCAACCGCGAGATGGGTCTTCCCGGTCCCCACGTCCCCGCAAAGATAGAGACCCTTGCCCGCCTCCCTGTTCTCGTCCCAGCGTGCGAGGTAGTCTTCGACCCTCTCCACGGCCTTGGCCGCCCCCTGGCTCACGTAGGGCTTAAAGTTAGCGAAGGTATAGCGCCTGAATCGCCTGCTGAGGCCACTCTTCTCCAGAAGAGACTCGACGCGCGCGTCGCGGCGCATGCGCTCCCACTCTCGCCGCTCGTTCTTCTGCTCGCACTCGGGGGTGCAGGGATGGTAGTACCACTCGCCGGTCCTCCCGTACTTGCGTTGCAGGGCGGGCGGGAACTCGAAGAACTCCGCCTCCAACTCCCGGCCGCAGTGCGCACAGATCTGGTCGTCCAGCCGCAGCGCAGGGCCAGAAGACCTCTTACTCGCCGAAGAGCCACTCATAGCCCTCCCGGCGTCTGGTAGCAGATCCCCGATACGTTCCATCCCTCACCCCCCCTCCCGCCTTCGACTCCCCGATCTTCAACGCCCCGCCGCGCACGGCTCCGCTCTCCTCGACGAGCCTCAAGCGACGGTCCTTTTCGAAGCGCTCCACGTCGGCGACGGTCTTGACCCCCCGCTCGACCCACCGCTCAAGGATACTCCTGACATACCCCACCTTGCGGGCATCCCGCTCGCTGGCGATCTTCAGGGCTTCGAGGACTACGGCCGGCTCGAGCCCATCCCGTTCGCAGTACCCATTGAGGAACTCCAGGATGTGCGGCGCCGGGAGCGAGCCCATGAACCGGAAGTAATCGTCCGGCGAGACCCCCTCCGGCTCCGCCCGCACCACCTCTATCTCCCGCACCGGGGCAGAGGGGGGCGCGGTCTCGACAAGCTCTACGGTCCTCCGAGCCACGGGCGGGCGCTCCAGGACGTCGAGCCAGCCGTCACGCTCCACGACGAAGCCGTGCTCCGCCAGGACGCGCAGGGAGTCCTCGACGCTCTCCGGGGTGGAGCGCAACAGCTCGGAGAGCTCCTCGACCTCGACGGCATCGTGCCCGACGTCGGGGAGGACGCGCAAGAGCTCGTACAGGGCGACGGCCTCGGCACCGAGGTGGGGCATCCAGCGGACATAGAGCCGCGCCTTCGAACCCCGCGTCCCGCCGTTCTCCCCTGGGGGTGTAAGCCGCACCTGCTCCAACATGCGGCCAGTATAGCGGTAGCGGACCAGGCTCTCTACACCAAATTGTGTCATCTCCTATCAAAGAAGCCGGTAAAGACCCACAGTATCGCCTAGCCGAAAATTCCTGCTAACCGCTACTCATCACGGAAGATGCCGCGTCTACTCCTGAGCAGCCGGTTCCTCGGATGGGAGGTCGCGGTCGTAGATGAGCGTGTACCCGCGGTGCGCCTGTATAATCCCCGATCTGTGAGGCCTATCCTATTCGAGCGCGCGCTACCGGGTACGAACGAGGTCTATGGGCCGGACGGAGAGCCGCGTCCTATTTATGGTCCTCTCTTCGAGGAGCTGGCGAAGACCGGCCCCGAACGTTGGGAGGAGAACCTGCGCCGGGCGCACGGCCTTCTGTTGGACGAGCAGCATTCCTTCGGCATTCAGGAGGGCGACAAGACCCACCCGACCGACTGGTTCCCGCGCGTCGTCCCCGCCGCCGAGTGGGAGCGTCTGGAACGCGGCCTCGTCCAGAGGGTGCGGGCGGTCAACGAGTTCTTGCGCAGGCTGGAGGCCGGTGTCCAGGAGATCGTCCCGGAAGAGGTCATAGAGACGAGCATTCTCTACGACCCGGACCTCCCGAACCGCTTCGGTCCGGTGCCGGTCCGGCAGATCGCCTTCGACGTCGTGGCGGTCGAGAGCGCCCGAAGCGGCCAGACCGGGGGCTGGGAGTACGTGATCCTCGAAGAGAACGCCAAGATGCCCGTGGGGCTCGCCGCCATAACCAGGCGCCGGAGGATGAGCCGGGAGGTCTTCTTCCCAGACGCCTCCGCGCGTCTTGCGGTACGCTCTTTAGACGGTTGGCTAGGGCGGCTCGGGGACTCTCTGCGGGCAGCGTCGCCCAAAGGTTCGGAGGCGACGCTCGCGGTCGTCTCCAGCGGGCGGGACGACCAGTTCTATCTCGACCACAACATCTACGCCGAGGAGATGGGCGCCATCCTGGCGGAGACCAAAGACCTCGAGTTCGACGCCGAGGGGTATCTCCTACACAGGCCGACTGGGCGCAGGATCGACGTCGTCTACGAGCGGGTGGACGAAGACACGCTCTACGCGGAGTTACCGGAGCTTTTGGACTGTCACGTGGCGGGGAAGGTCCACGTCCTCTTCGCGCCAAACTCGGAGGTAGTGGACGACAAGGGGGTCGAGGTCTTCGTGCCGGAGATGGTACGAGCTTATCTCGGCGAGGAGCCGATCATACGGAACGCGAGGACGTGGTCGCTAGCAGTACCGGAGGAGCGCAGGTACGTGATGGAGTACTTCGGGGAGCTCGTAGTCAAGAGCCGGGGCGGGTACGGCGGCAAGGAGGTCATGATCGGGCCGGAGGAGTCTAAGGAATCCATAGAGCGGTTCCGCAGGCTCGTCGAGAGCAACCCGGTCGAGTACATCGCCCAGGAGATGGTCGACTTCTCGACTCACGTCCTCTGCAAAGCCGACATCGAAATAGGAGGCTTCAACCTCGTTGACTCTTATGCCGACTACCGGATGCTCGCGCTCGCCCCGGACCCGGAGGACCCGGGGGTGGTAGAGATCGTGCCCGGATCTCTAGCGCGCGTGGCCGCGCCCGGCAGCCATCTGACCAACATCTCCAGCGGCGGCAAGATGAAGGATACCTGGATCCTGGAGCGGTGAACTACGGAGCTTTGATCAAAGACGCCTTCTGGCTCACGCTGCGCAACCGCTACCTGTGGTTCTTCGGCTTCTTCGCAACCGGCAAGGGAGGCTCCGCGAACTTCAACGTCCCTTCGGGGGGCTCCAGCGGGTTCGACGACGGCGACTTCGGGGATTCGTTACCCGCGTCGGGCCTCAATCCCGGCCAATGGTTGTTCGATACCTTGCCCTGATCCTGGCTATCGTTGCGCTGGTAGTTTTGATCGTGCTCATCTTCGTCGTGCTGTCCCTGATCTCCCAGGGGCCGCTGGCGGAGAGCGTTGCCACGATAGTCCGGGGCGAGAGCGGCCGCTTCTCCTCCGCCTTCAGGGCCGAAGCCTCGAATCTCTGGCGCGTGCTCGGATATTATCTGCTGTTCATCCTGATCTCACTCGGTCTTCTACTCGTGATCAGGGCGCCGCGACTCGCAGGGAGGACCGGCTAAACGACCTCATCATCAGGATAAAGGGTGATGGTGGCAGGGTACTTCCGGTCGCTGCGACGTGACAGACGAGGGGCAGGCGCATGCCCTGATCCGGCGCGCAAAAGACGAGCTTGGACGTGTCGACATCCTCGTCAACAACGCTGGCGTAATGCAGCTCTCCAAGATCGAGAAAGGCCTCTCCGACGAGTGGCGAACGATGTTCGACGTGGTGAATGTGATGGGTCTCCTCCACGCTACCGACGCGGCTGTGCAGGTGGTGAATATAAGCAGCGTGGCCGGTCACAAGACTCGACCGGGTGTTGGAGCCTACTCGGGGACCAAGTTCGCCGTCAACGCCATCTCCGAGGCGTTGCGTCAGGAGCTGATCGAAGACAAGGTGCGGGTGACGGTGGTGGAGCGGGGGCAGCCGAGACAGAGCTCGCCAGCCACACCACAGACGAGGAGGCTCAAGAAGGAATCAAGAGTATCTACGGGCTCGACATCCTCCAGGCCAAGGATATAGCAAACGCCATCGCCTACCGTGTCACCCGGCCCGAACGCGTGAGCGTCAACGAGATCCTCATAAGACCCACCCAGCAGGCGAATTAGCAGCGATCAGCCGCCAGAAGAACTAAGAGCTCGCCAACTCTAAAACTGCGGCGAGACGAGAACCGGCTCCTTGGCGGCGCCACGCTCTCCTCTCTCTGCGCAAAGGAGCTCCCTGAGGGATTCGACGGCGACCTCCAGCTCCTTGCGGCCGGGCTCTGAGGTGGTGAAGTACTTCTGCATGAAGTTACCGATGGCGATGGACCACCTCGTCTTGCCGAAGACGAACCAGGCCTCGCTTATGAGGATGAACTGCAGTACGGCGTAGGGGGCCCAGTCTATGAAAGGATCGAGTAGGGCGGCGCCGACGATGTAGATGAGGATGTTGGTGCCGCAGCGGGGG
>JADDPM010000282.1 GCA_016781885.1 Rubrobacter sp. | reverse complement strand
CTCAAGGCGCTGAGGCTTCCGGGGTATCGTAGCCGCAGGAAGGGGGATGAGGGGTTCGATCAGGACTACCTGTTCTCTGCCGAGACGCCTGGTGATGCCTTACCGGCGATCTGAGAGCGCGCGTTTGGCGGGGATAGGACCAGGTGAGCGGAGTGAGGATGGCACAAGGCAATTTGGGAGCTGTCCATCGCGTCACGGCCTCCGGCTACAACTTCGAGCCGCATATAGCCGTGGATCCGACTGATCCGCAGCATCTCGCCGCGATGGCTATCAAGATGAGCAAGTTCGATGGCTACTTCCGTCCTCGGGGCGAGTGCGAGTTCAACCTGTACCTGCACGAGTCGTGGGACGGGGGCGAGAGCTGGAGCGAGCTGCGCCTGACCGAGTCTATGGGCTTCGACCCGCAGGTGGTGTTCTCGCCCGACGGCGCCCTCTACTCCACCGGCCTGGACGACTCCAGGGTGTTCGTGCGTGAGGGGGGAACCGAGAGTGGGGTCACAGCCGGCAACCGTCGGCTGGTCCAGCCGGATAGGGGTAACGATAAGCCCTGGCTCTCGATCGATGCGGAGAATGGGGCGATGCACCTGGTGTACTCGGGCAGAAGACGAGGGCACGAGCGGGCGTATCCGCTGGTGATGCACGCCTCGTACGACAGTGGCGCGAGTTGGTCCGAGCCGGTGGTCGTCGAGGAGGGACCCGTGATCTTCGAGGGCGGCGAGCAGATAGCTACGGGACCGTGGGGCGGGCAGGCGCTGTACGGTGGCCGGCAGGAGATGGCCGTGACCTGGATGCACGCCCCTGGAATACGCCTGGACCGGGATCTGGAAGGCAGGGTGTGGTTCGCTACCTCCGGCGATGGGGGCAGGAGCTTCTCGGCTGCCAAACTGCTCGCGCATAGCCGGGGCGCTCCCAGCTCGCTCTGCTTTGTAGGCGAGTACTACGTGTTCTACACCGCCGGCGACCTCGGCAGGCAGAAGCTGGTCGTGTCCGTCTCCGAGGATGGGGGAAGCTCCTGGTCGGAGTATGTGGTGTGCGACGATCTGTACTCGGTGCTCACCCCCACCCCCGGAGTCGGTGTGGCTCCAGACGGCGCTCTGGACGTCGTATTCTATAGCGCTACGGAGCCGGGATGTTACGACTTGAGGGCGAGAGCGCGGGCGCGAGACTCGGGAGGGCCGTGGGTGGACGCGTGCAGCTACAACGTCTACTACACCTGTAGCCACAATGGTGGCAGGACCTGGACCGAGCCGTTGATGCTCAACGAGCAGCTAATCCTGGGCAAAGAGTTCGCGCGCAACAAGGGCATATCGCGACCTGGAGAGTACATCGGGATGGCATCGGCATCGGACCGTGCTTATCCGATATGGATCGAAGGGGTGCACGCTTACACGCGATGCGTCCTGCGCTAGAGGAAACTGTAGCGAACTCCGAGGACGGTCGATGCGTTCGGTACGGGCATCACTATCGACGAGCACATCGAGGCGCTCGGTTGCCCAAGCTAAGCGGCATCCTGCCCGATATATCTGAGCACCTCGCC
>JADDPM010000281.1:900-1599 GCA_016781885.1 Rubrobacter sp. | reverse complement strand
GCATCCCTTGGATTGGTGGGCCTACGGCGGCTACTCGACCGTAATGCGCGAGCTCGGCTGCACCAAGACGGTCGCCCGCCACAAGGTCCACGCCAAAATCGAGGAGTACTTCAAGCGCACCGGCAACCCGATCTGGAAGCCGGTCGGCCACCGTGGCTACACCCAACTGCGGCGGGCAATCATGGACGGGCGCGTCCTGAACAACGACCTCGTCTAAGCACAAGACCAACCCCGAGAAACACCATAGAGTCCAGCCCCCAGGATGCCTTCAGGCATGCTAGACTCTTGTGTACGTACAACAGTGTGGGGGTGCTGGAGGGCGAGGCATGGTGGACATATCCACTGAAACCGAAGAAATGCTCACCGTCCAAGAAGCGGCCCAGATGTTAGGTGTCCATCCCAACACGGTTCGCAACCGGATCAAGTCGGGCCAATACCACGCTGAGTGGGCCCCCTCCCCGCACGGACCCCGCCAACTGATCCCCCGCTCCAGCATTGTGTGTGATCCATCACAGGACCCAGGACCCATCCAGCCGTCACTCCAACCGGCTGTCAGCCTGGACGCGCTGCGCGAGAGTCAGGAGCAGGCGCTCCAGCGGGTGGTGTCGCCCTTCCTGGAACGGTTGGAGGCCGTGGTGCGCGAGAATGGACGCTTACAGGAGGCCAACAGGATCCTGGAGGCCGAGGTGGAGCGGCTGA
>JADDPM010000281.1:0-841 GCA_016781885.1 Rubrobacter sp. | reverse complement strand
TGGAGTTGAGGGGGCTATGTCGCCTAAGCGCCGGCGCATCTTCGTTCTCAACGACCCGCACGCGCTGCGCGTCTCGCCAGAGCTGGCGGTGGAGATCGGCTTCAACGAGTCACTGGTGCTGCTGCAGCTCGAGTTTTTGATCTCCATCTCCGATCACGTCATCGACGGTCGAGTGTGGACGTATCAGGCCTACCAAGACCTCAAGGACCGCTACTTTCCCTGGTGGTCGATTGCCACTATCTCTCGGACGATGAAGAGCCTGGAAGAGAAAGGGTTGATCGTCTCGGGCAACTTCAACCGGGCCGGCTTCGACCGGACGCAGTGGTACGCCCTCAACGAGGATGGGCTGCGGCAGCTGGAGAGCATCCGCCTGGAGGACGAGCGGCGCGAGCGGCGGGGTGGTAAACCCATTTTGCAAATTGCAAAATCCATTTCTCACTCCGAGCAATCCATGTTGCAGGATGAGAAATCCATCTCTCAGGATGAGCAACCAATACCAGAGACTACGGCAGAGACTACGCCAGAGAAGAAGGGTCCACGCACGATTGAAGAGCTCGAAGAGGAAGATCGGCGCTGGCAAGAGTTCCGCAAGGCCACGGCCCACTTGAGCTCCTTGCGCCGGTGGTAAGTCTCTGCTGGCTGGCCCAGAAACCGGCCGAGCACGGCTATCTTGGTCAGCATCACAGCTACCTACTTCCCAGGGTGGGCGTTCTTCGCTAGACTGCGCGTCATTATCCTCGTCAAGTCAGAGTGCCGCCCGTGCCCTTCCATTGGGGCGGGGGTGGCGTGCGCATGGTGATGGGATGCCCGCCTTCGCCCAGTCCCCCTCCACGCCGGAGCC
>JADDPM010000280.1 GCA_016781885.1 Rubrobacter sp. | reverse complement strand
GGAGCCGAACCGGCCTACTACAGTATCGTCGGGTCTCCTCAAGATTAGAGTATCTCTATCGAATTCCAGCCGATAACCTGATGGAAGATGAAAATCAAAATATAGATGTGCCCCCCTCGTACCTCCTCTCCTCACTCACCCGTGTTCCTTCTGTCGATATCCTCCCTGATGGCTATCAACACACCCTGCTGGGTGACACCCGTGGCGCTGAAGTGGACCACCACGGACCCATCATCCCTCCTCAAGGTCAGGATCTCGGGGTCAGATCTGTCCAGGCGGTACCCCTCCGGGATGAAGAGGTATATGCCTATAACCTCCTCTCCCTGTCCTCTTTCACGGCTGCGCGTATGCCCTGGACCGTGACCCCACTGGCGGAAAACACGGCCACAAAGGTCCTGTCTGGATCGTCTCTCCTCAGGACCAGGACATCAGGATCAGACCGACGATCTAGTGTACTGATATCATGATCTGACCTCCGTCCAGATCGTAATAGCGCAGCCTCGTCCCAACTGTCCCTCTCCAACTTCGTCGTGTCCCGATCGATCGAGAGCGGTTGGAGCCTCATACTGAGCCTCGCCCGACAAAAAGACCGAGGCTAGTCACGGGGTCGCCAAGGACTCAATAGGGTGTAGTCATTTCATCCACCGTAGAGACCCGGCTTCGGGTAAGTATGGCCGGGAGCGACAACAGGCCCCCGGCACGACGAACGGCTATGTGACGACCTTTTGGACTACCTGTTGTCTATCACTCGTTGTCTATCACTCGCTGCTGCGCTTGCTGGACCTCTGCTGGGCTCGGATCGAACTCTAGCTCGTAAAAAACGTCCTGGTCTATCAGGTTCTGCGGGTCCTCGCACTGGTAGATCCAGTCCTGGTGCAACACCTCCTGAATCTGTTCGATCCGGACCGCATCGAACTTCTGCTCGTCATCATAGAGGGCTTCGGGGTCCAGCGGCTGCCGGGTTTCCCCGGCGTCGTGGCTCCTATCGGCGTCCTCGACTTTCTCGGCCTCGACTCGATCTTCTCTTTCCGCCACCCCCGGGGATGGAGTTGCGGCAGAAAGAATTTCGCTGGGAGGAGGCCCGTCGCCAAGCCCGCTGAGGGGCACCGGACGCCAGTAGCGGTATGGGTTGCCCTTCTTACCCTCGCCTTCCCGGATAATCTCCTCCTTGTTGACCATCTTTCGGAGTTCGTCCTGGGTGGTGGTGCGCCCAACCTCCGTCGCCTCCATGATCTCCTCCAGGGTCATACCCGGTCCGGATGTGGGCAGTGTCTTCAGGATGCTCGCCCTGGCGTTGATGGCGGTCAAGGCGGTACCTTCGCCCCGGGCCTCGTAACCACGGGCGGTGAGTTCGACCACCTGCACCGGAGGGATCTCGTCGAAGCGACCGGCGGCCTGAATCGTCCTCACATTGGCGTTGCCGTTGCCCTCGGTGCGGCGGACCGAAAGTATTATGTCCACGGCCCCCGCAAAGG